>NZ_SDPL01000634.1 GCF_004135055.1 Agromyces binzhouensis
CCTGCTCCGGATGCCACGGCTCGCGCCCCCCGCGGGACCGGCCGACCGCCGCGGCGATGGCGATCCACGGGTCGAGCGGCGCGACGGGCGCATCGGAGCCGAGCGCGAGGTCGACTCCGGCGGCGGCGAGGTCGCGGAGCATGAACGCGCGATCGGTGCGGCCCGCCCAGTAGAGGTCTGCGACGTCGCGGTCGTCCATGGCGTGCTCGGGCTGGACGCTCGCGACGACCCCGAGCGCGGCGAACCGGGCGAGGTCGTCGCGGCGCAGCAACTGCGCGTGCTCGATCGACGCGCGACCGCGCCATCCGCCCGGACGCACCGCCTCGAGCGCGTCGAGCGCGCGTTCGTTCGCCCGGTCGCCGATCGCGTGGACGGCGGGAGCGAGGCCGATCCGATCGGCGTGCCGGAGGTGCGGGACGAGCTCGTCGTAGGGCACGTTCACGAGGCCGTGCGGGTGCTCGTCGTCCGCCAGGCCCGGGTAGGGGTCGACGCACCACGCGGTCCTGGTGTTGAGGGAGCCGTCGGTGATCACCTTGTACGGTCCGACGCGGACGAGCCCGCCCGTGCCCTCGACCTCGTCGCCCGTGCGGAGGCCCGCTGACTCGGCGCGGTCGAGGTCGCGCGTGTAGACGCCGAACCGGACGCGAAGCGCGTCGGCCCCGCCCGCCGCCCGCCGCGCCCAGTCGTCGCGGTTCCAGCGCATCTCGAGGTCGACGACGCCGACCACGCCTCGGGCCGCGGCCGCGCGCGAGGCCTCGTCGACCCAGGCGTCGAGCACGTCGTCGGCGAGGTCGTCGAGCTCGCGGACGAGGCGGAAGCAGTCGTCCTCGCGCAGCACGCCGCTCTCCCCCGCCGCCTCCGCGAGACCGTGGCGCCTCGCCGCGGCGCGGTTGACCCAGCAGGAGTGCAGGTCCGCGGACACGAGCACGACCGGCACGTCGCCCGAGACCGCGTCGAGCAGGTCGATGGCGGGCACGTCGGGCCAGAGGCCGTCACGGTAGCCGAAGCCGACGACCTCGTCGGCTCCGCCGGTGACGGATGCCGCGACGAGCGCCGCGGCCTCGGCGGCCGATCCGACCCCGCCGAGGTCGAGCCGGCGCGACACCATCGCCCACTGGGAGAGGTGGACGTGGCGGTCCCAGAGGCCCGGGACGACCCAGCGGCCGGCGAGTTCGAGACGTCGGGCGGCCGGTGCGGGCTCGACGCTGCC
>NZ_SDPL01000635.1 GCF_004135055.1 Agromyces binzhouensis
CGTGGTTGCACGGCTCGAGCGTGACGACCGCGGTCGCGCCGCGCGCGCCGCCCGGTGCCAGCTTGGCGAGCGCGTCGACCTCCGCGTGCGCGGTGCCGGCGCCGCGGTGCCAGCCCTCGGCGAGCACGTCGCCGCCGGGGGAGAGGATGACGCACCCGACGCGGGGGTTGACGCCCCGTGCCGGTCCGCGCTCCGCGAGCTCCAGCGCCCGACGCATCGTCGCGGCATCGGTCGCCGCCCGCGTGACCGTGGTCATCGCCTGTCGCCTGCCTTCCAGGCTCCGGGGCGCCCGGGCATCGCCGGACCGGTCGACCACGCGCATGGCGTCGCCGACACGTGCTGCCTCCCATCCGGACTTTCACCGTCGGTACCGGAATTCCACCGGATCAACCGTCCGCGCGTGACCGGATGGTCACGCGCTCGCGGCTCGCGGACTTTCACCGCCGGTTCGGACTTGCACCGACCCCGGAGCACGTTACGTGTTCGATTCTAGGTCAACGTCCCGGGGCGCCGGGTATTCCCGGAGGCCCCCGGGCCGGGACCCGCGCGCGTGGGTGCCTCGCGCGGTTCAGCGGCAGGCGGTGGATGCCTGGATCTGCGCGTCGCTCGGCCGGCCGTACGCCTCGATGCCCGCGCCGGGCAGGTCGTAGCCCATGCCGATCGCCCAGGCGGTCGCCCAGACCTCGTGGTCGCCTGCGAACTCGGGTCCGTCGAAGATCGTCGCGCACGCCTCGCGCAGCACCTGCACGTGGCCGACCTCGTGCACGACGACGGCCCTGGCGTTCTCGTCCGAGTACCACGCCTCCTCGATGCTGAGGGTCAGTGAGATGAGTCCCCAGCCGTCGCCGTCGCCGTCCTCGAAGAACTCGGCCGTGCCCGAGTAGTACCCGTCGCTGGAGAAGCCGCCCACCTCGTCGGCCCAGGCGACGTCGAACGGGACGTCGAAGGCGATGGACCTGGCGAACGACTCGATCTCGGCCCGGAGGGGGAACTCGGCCAGGCGCGCGACCTCGGCGGCGTGCGACGCCCGCAGTTCGTCGACCGCGGACGCGAGGTCGGCGAACCGGCTCGAGTCGCCGGACGAGATCGTGGGGGAGTGCCGGAGCTCGGCGACGGCCTCCTCCACCGCGACGCGCGAGGCCACGGTCGCCGACGGGTTCTGCTCGAGCGCGGCGACGGCGCGCGCCTCGGTCCCGGCGATGA
>NZ_SDPL01000636.1 GCF_004135055.1 Agromyces binzhouensis
GGCGCGGCGGGGATCCCGGTGCCGGACGGCGAGGAGGAGTCGCTCGAGCCGCTCACGCGCTGGCTCGTCGCGCGGGGCCGGGAGCGCACCGCGGGCGAGCTCGCGGAAGCCCTCGGGTGGCTCGCGGGGTTCGAGCGGCGGACGATCGCGCGGTTCTCCGCGGTCGACGTGGTCCTGACTCCGGCGCTCGCGCAGACGCCGCGGCCGGTCGGCTGGTACGACGCCGACGACGCGGAGGAGAACTTCGCGCAGCAGGTGCGCTTCACGCCGTACACGTCGTTCGTCAACGTCGCGGGGCTGCCCGCGTTGACGGTCCCGGTGCACGACACGGACGCCGGCCTGCCGATGGGCGTCCAGCTCATCGGGCGCCCCGGCGGCGAGGCGACCCTCTTCGCGCTCGCGGCGCAGCTCGAGCGGGCCGCGCGACGCGGTCGACGCCGTCCGCCGGTGTGGTGACGGATGCCGCGGCCGCGCCGGTGACGGCGGGGGAGCGGCCGTCTCCCGGTGTGATCCGCACGCGGGCGTGTGCAAGACTTAGGTAATGCTTACCTCACTTGCCGGAGTCGCCGCGCCCGCGAGCCCGCGTCCCGCCTATCGCGGATTCCGTGCGAACGTCGCCCGCGTGCGGCGACTCACGCCGCACTTCACGCGCGTGACCTTCGCGGGGGAGGAGCTCGCCGAGTTCGGCACCGCGGGGCTCGACCAGCGGGTGAAGGTCGTGCTGCCCCTCGGCGACTCGGGCTTCGCGCACTTCCCCGACGGCGAGGACTGGTACTCGGCCTGGCGCGAGCTTCCCGCCGGGCAGCGCAATCCGTTCCGCACCTACACGATCCGCGCCGTGCGCCCCGAGGACCGCGAGGTCGACGTCGACTTCGTCGCGCACGGCGACACCGGTCCCGGCTCGGCCTGGGCGACGCACGCGCGGCCCGGTGACGAGATCGTGCTCGTCGGCCCGGACGAGTTGAGCGCGGGGAGGACCGTCGGCATCGACTGGCGGCCCGGCGCGGTCGACACCGTGCTGCTCGCCGGCGACGAGACCGCGGCGCCCGCGATCTGCGCGATCCTCGAGTCCCTGCCCGCCGACGCCGAGGGGGCGGCGATCATCGAGGTGCCGAGCGCCGACGACGAGCTGGAGGTCGCGGCACCCGTCGGCGTCGAGGTGCGCTGGCTGGCCCGCGCGGAGGCGCA
>NZ_SDPL01000637.1 GCF_004135055.1 Agromyces binzhouensis
CCCGCCCGGCACGCGAGCCTCGCCGACCGGCGCGTGCTGCTCGTCGGCTACGGCGGCGTCGGCCGTGCGATCGAGGACCGCCTCGCGGGCTTCGAGGTCGAGCTCACGCGCGTCGCGAGTAGCGCGCGCGACGACGAGCGCGGGCGGGTCCACGGGGTCGACGAACTGCCCGCGCTGCTGCCGCACGCCGAGGTCGTGATCGTCGTCGTCCCGCTCTCCGACGAGACGACCCGTCTCGTCGACGCCGCGTTCCTCGCGGCGCTCCCCGACGGCGCGCTCGTCGTGAACGTCGCGCGCGGCGCGGTCGCCGACACCGACGCGATCCTCGCGGAGGCGACATCCGGCCGCCTGCGCTTCGCGCTCGACGTCACCGATCCCGAGCCGCTGCCCGAGGGGCACCCGCTCTTCGCACTGCCGAACGTGCTGGTCTCGCCGCACGTCGGCGGCGCGACGACCGCGATGATGCCGCGCATGGCTCGGCTGCTCCGAGACCAGGTCGAGCGGATGCTGCGCGGCGACGAGCCGCGCAACGTCGTGCTCCGCACCTGACGCGCCACCCACGAGAGGACACGATCACATGCCGCAGTTCGACCACGCCTTCGACTGGGTGCGCCGCAACGTCGCCGACGGTCCGCTGCCGAACGCCGTGCTCGGCGTCGCGAACGCCGACGGCGTCGTCGCGCTCGACGCCTTCGGCGAGGCCGCCGTCGACGACCACTACCCGCTGTTCTCGATCACGAAGCCGATCGTCGGGCTCGCCGCCCTGCGTCTCGTCGAGCAGGGCCGGCTCACGCCGGACACGCCGCTCGAGCGCGCACTGCCCGGCTTCGGCGCGGGGCGCGACGACGTCGTGCGGCTCCGCCACCTCGCGAGCCACACCTCGGGCATCGTCGAGCCGCCGCTCGACACGCCCGCCGGGCTACGCCCGTCGCTCCTCGCGCCCGGGCGCGACTTCGCCGCCGGCACCGTGTCGCGCTACTCGACCATCGCGTTCGAGGGCATCGCGGCCCTCATCGAGCACGCCTCGGGCGCGCCATGGGAGCGGGCCGTCACCGACGTCGCCGAGCGGGCGGATGCCTCGGGCCTCACCTTCGACGCGGCCGCCTCGCCGCACGCGCCCGTCGATGCCGCCGCCCAGGGGCTCGACTACGAGCGGTTCGCCGCGCTGCGGCACCCG
>NZ_SDPL01000638.1 GCF_004135055.1 Agromyces binzhouensis
GGTCGACGCGGGCGCGACGGATGCCGCGTCCCGGGCCGCGCGCTCCGGGCGCGTCACCGCCGAGCGCTGACGGACGGCCGCAGATGGACTGGGTCGACGCCGTGCAGCGCCATCGGGCGTCACGGACGCCTGCCGTGCTCGTGACGCTCGCGATGGTGCGCGGTCACGCGCCGCGCAACGGCGGGGCGAAGATGGTGGTCGCCCCCGACGAGGTCACCGGGACCGTCGGCGGCGGCAACCTCGAGCAGACGGCGCTGGCCCGCGCGCGCGAGCTGCTCGCGGCGGGCACGGCGGAGCCCGAGCTGCTCACCCTGACGCTGAGCGACCGGGCCGCCGTCGACTACGGCGTGCAGTGCTGCGGAGGAGAGGTCACGATGCTGCTCGAACCCCTGCCGGTCGTCCCGGTCGTCGCCGTCTTCGGCCTCGGGCACGTCGGGCTCGAGCTGGCGCGGATCCTCGCGCGGCATCCGCTGGAACTCGACCTCGTGGACTCGCGCGAGGCCATGCTCTCGCCCGACCGCCTGGGGGACCTCGGCGCCTCGGGCCCGTTCGCCGACGCAGTCGCCACGATCCGCGTGCACCACCTGCCGGTGCCGGAGGCGGCGCTGGCCGACCTGCCGACGGGCGCGCACGTGCTGGTCATGACGCACGATCACGCGGAGGACCTCGCGATCTGCGATGCTGCGCTCCGCACGCCCGGCATCGACTCGATCGGGCTCATCGGCTCGCGCTCGAAGTGGGCGCGCTTCCGCGCCAGGCTCGCGTCGGCGGGCCACGACGACGACGCGCTCGCCCGTGTCGAGACGCCGATCGGCATCGACGGCATCCGCTCGAAGGAGCCCGCCGCGATCGCCGTGAGCGTCGCCGCCGAGCTGCTGCAGCGCATCGAGCAGGCCGCCGCGGAGCGAGCGCGCTGAGGCCCTCGCCCTCGCCCTCGCCGTCGCCTTCGCCTTCGCCTTCGCCTTCGCCTTCGCCTTCGCCTTCGCCTTCGCCTTCGGGAGGAACTTCTCGATCCTCGTCGGCGTGTCGCCGTGCGACACGCCGACGGCCGCCGGGAAGTTCCTCCCGACCGCCGGGACGCACGACCGCGCTCCGTGACCCGCCGGTTCCCGACGCGGGCGCACGAGCCCGCGCGCTAGGCGCGCGGCACCGCCGGTGGCGTGACGTGCGAC
>NZ_SDPL01000639.1 GCF_004135055.1 Agromyces binzhouensis
CGCTCGTCGCCGACCCGCCGACCGGGTCGGACGGCGGCGGCGGCGCCCACTCGTCCTCCGGCGGCGCGAGCTCGTCGGGATCCCACGGGACCTCGTCGGCCCACGCGGGTGCGCCGGCGGATTCGGGGTGCTCGCTCCAGGTCACCCGTCGACCCTACCCGGCGGTCCCGACAGGCCGGCCGGACCCGGAAGGCCGAGGGCTCGTGCCCCGACGGGGAGGACGGGTCGCGGTGCGAGTCTGCTGTGAAGGTCCGTCGCGTGCGCCGCGTCGACCTAGGCTCGCGCCATGACCCGCATCGAGCAGGCGCGCATCCTCGTCGTCGGGGCCAGCGGCGCGCTGGGAACCCTGATCGCCGAGCGCCTCGCGGAGCGCGGAGCGCGGCTCGTCCTCCACGGCCGGGACCCGGCGCGGCTCGGCGCCTCGGCAGGCGCCGCGACCGTCGCGGTCGATCTCACCGAAGCCGACGCTCCCGAGACGATCGTCGATCGAGCCGTCGAGGCGCTCGGCGGGCTCGACGCGATCGTCGTCGCGGCAGGCGTCGTCGGGTTCGACGGCGTGGCCGAGACCGCCGGGCGGGATCTCGAGACGATGTTCACCGTCAACGCCCTCGCGCCGATGCGCATCATCTCGGTCGCCCTGCCGAGCCTGCGAGACTCGGCCGCCGAGGGGAACGAGCCGGTGGTGCTCACGATCTCGGGAATCGTCTCGGAGCTCCCGACGGCCGGGCTCGCGAGCTACTCGGCATCGAAGGCGGCGCTCGCGGCGTACGTCGCGGCCGCCGGGCGAGAACTCCGGCGCAGCGGCATCCGTCTCGTCGATGCCCGGCCCGGTCACACCGAGACCGGGCTCGCGGACCGACCGCTCTTCGGGACGGCGCCGCGCTTCCCGCACGGGCACGACCCCGCGAACGTCGCGGATCGGCTCGTCCGCGCGATCGAGGACGGCTCGACGAGCCTGCCGCCCGACGCCTTCACCGGAGCCTGAGTCGGCACCGAGGCCGCGCCGAGCGGCAGCGCACGTCAGTCGCGCGGTTGCGAGTCGTCGGACGGCTCCCCCGCGTCGGGCCCGGACGAGCCGTCGGCGGCATCCGCCCCCCGCGGTGTCCGCCGGACGAACAGGAACGCCACCAGGGCGGCGGCAGCGACCGCCAGCACGCCCGCGCCGATCCAC
>NZ_SDPL01000064.1 GCF_004135055.1 Agromyces binzhouensis
CGACCCGCCGACCCGCCGCGAGGCGCTCGCCGCGGCGCGCCCGCGCGAGCTGCCCGAAGCGGAGCGCATGAACGCCGCCGAGCGCCTGGCGAAGCGCCTGGACCGCCCGATGGGCATCCTCGGGATCCTGTTCCTGTTCGTGGTGCTCGGGCAGGTGCTCGCGCAGGATCCGACGCTCGTGACGGTCTTCTCCGTCTTGGGATGGATCTTCTGGTCGATCTTCGTGGCGGAGTTCGCCCTGCGCGCGTTCGTCGCCCGGTCGGCGGCGTTCTGGCGGCGCAACTGGTGGCAGGTCCTGTTCCTCGCCGTGCCGTTCCTCCGCTTCTTCCGGGTGCTCACGTTCTTCCGCGTCGCGCCCATCGCGCGGCTCGGCGGCGTGCTCTCGGCCGGGGTCCGCGGCTCACGGTCGGCGGGGCGGCTGGTGTCGGATCGGATCGCCGTGCTGGCCGCCGTCACGGCGGTGGTCATCCTCGCGGCGAGCCAGCTGCACTACCTCACCGGCGGCGGCATCAGCTACGGCGAGGCCCTGTACCAGACGGCGCTCGCGACCGTCACGGGGGCTCCGCTCGACGGGGACTCGACGCTCACGCGGATGCTCCACGTGGTGCTGTCGGTGTACTCGGTCGTGGTGTTCGCGACGCTCGCGGGCTCACTCGGCGCATACTTCCTCCAGAAGCCGGTGGAGCGGCGTCGCGAGGCCGACGCGGCGGTCGAAGGTTCGGCGATCGTCGACGAGACCGAGACCGAGACCGAGACCGAGACCGAGACCGAGCGCGCGGCGCCGGCGCCGCGCGCGACGTCCGCTCGAACGAAGCCGGGGGCCGCGCCGATCGGCGCGACCCCCGGTGACCTCTGACGGCGACGAGTCAGACGCGCGCCGTGCGCCGCACCACGTCGCCGAGCGCGTCGGCGTCGAGTGCGAACAGGTCGCGCGACCCGGCGGTCGCAGGGCCGATGAGGCCGGACACCGCGGGGAGCAGCTGCTCGGCGTAGAACCGGGCCAGCGGCAGCTGCGTCGCGCCGATGGCGTCGCCGTCGAGCTCACGAGCGGCGAGCGCGGACTTCGCGAGGAGCCATCCGCCGACCACCAGCCCCCACATGCGCAGGTACGGGCTGGAGCCCGCGAGCACCGAGTTCGGGTCGGAGGCGCCGGTGTTCAGCATCCACGCCGTCGTCTGCTCGAGCTCGTCGAGACTCGTGTTCAGCTGCGCCCTGATCGACGCGAACTCATCGCCCGCCGCCGCGAGCTCGCCGTCGAGGTCGCGCATCGAGGCGATGAACTCGAGGGCGGATGCCCCGCCGCGGACGCCGAGCTTGCGGCCCACGAGGTCGGCGGCCTGGATGCCGTTCGTGCCCTCGTAGATCGCGGCGATGCGCACGTCGCGGTAGTGCTGGGCGGCGCCGGTCTCCTCGATGAAGCCCATGCCGCCGTGGACCTGCAGCGCGAGGGAGGTGAGCTCGTTGCCGAGGTCGGTGCCGAACGACTTGCAGATGGGGGTGAGCAGTCCCACGATCTCGTCGGCGCGGGCGCGGGTCGCGGCATCCGGGTGGTGGGTGGAGATGTCCACGTGCACGGCGTTCAGCAGCATCATGCGGCGGAGCGCGGCGATGTACGACTTCTGCGTCATGAGCATGCGGCGCACGTCGGGGAAGTCGATGATCGGCGAGTCCTCCGTGGCGCCGATCGCGCGGCCCTGGATGCGCTCCTTCGCGTAGTCGAGCGACTGCTGGTAGGCGCGCTCGGCCACCGCGAGCCCCTGCGTGCCCACCGAGAGGCGCGCGCTGTTCATCATCACGAACATGATGCGCATGCCGAAGTTCTCGTCGCCGATGAGGTACCCCGTGGCGTCCTCGTACGACAGCACGCAGGTGGGGGAGCCGTGGATGCCCATCTTGTGCTCGACGCCGAGCGTGTGCACGCCGTTGCGCTCGCCGAGCGAGCCGTCGTCGTTGACGAGGAACTTCGGCACGATGAAGCACGAGATGCCCTTGGTGCCGGCGGGCGCGTCGGGAGTGCGGGCCAGCACGAGGTGCACGATCTGCTCGCTCAGGTCGTGGTCGCCGAACGTGATGTAGATCTTCTGGCCGGTGATGCCGTACGTGCCGTCGGGGCGCTTGACGGCCTTCGTCGTGAGGGCGCCCACGTCGGAACCGGCGTGCGGCTCGGTGAGGTTCATCGTGCCGGACCACTCGCCGCTGACCATCTTGGGCAGCCAGGCCTGCTTCTGCTCATCGCTGCCGTAGTGCAGGAGGGCCTCGATCGCGCCCTGCGTGAGCAGGGGCGCGAGCGAGAAGGCCATGTTGGCCTCCATCGTCAGTTCCTGGATGGCGAGGCCCACCGTGCGCGGGAAGTCGCCGCCGCCGAACGCCTCCGGAAGGGGGACCGACCCCCAGCCGGCCTCGACGTAGGCGGCGTACGCCTCCTTGAACCCGGTCGGCGTGGTCACCGTGCCGTCGGGGTTCAGGCGGGCGCCCTCCACGTCACCGGCGCGGTTGGTGGGGGCGACGACCTCGGCCATGAAGCCGCCGACCTCCCCGAGGATCTCGGTGACCATGTCGAGGTCTGCATGCTCGAAGCCCGGAAGCTCGGCGACCCGGTCGTAGCCCACGACGTGCGTGAGCGCGTACGCCAGGTCGGCGACGGGCGGACGGAAATCAGTCATGTTCGGACTGTAGGCGCGGGCATCCGGGTCCGGGCCGAATCTGTTGGCATCGACGAAGCCCCCCGGTCGAAGCGGCGTCGCGCTTGTGGCACCCGGCAATCGGACGCGCCCGCCCGAGTTGCCCGGCCCTGGTCGCGCGAGGCATGGATGCGTGCCCGTTGGGGCATGGCACTGGCCGCGCATGCGCGAGATTCCCTAACATCGGTCTCAGGCATCGTGTGCGGTGCGCCGCCGCGACGTCGTGAGCGGGGGGACGGGATGGCCGATCGCATCTGCTGGAACTGCGGTGCGAAGAACGCACCGGACGCACGTTTCTGCACCAACTGCCAGTCCTACCTCGGCTGGGACACGGCTTCCGGCGACGACTCCGGCGGCGGCACGAAACCGGGGGAGCCCGGGCCCTCGCCGACGCCCGACGGGGGAGACGAGACGCCGGGACCGGCTGGCGAGGACGGCGAGGTCGTCTCGCCCGACGGAGCAGTCACGACGGATGAGACTGCACCCGCGGCCGGCTCGCCCGAGGTGACCGTCGCGACGCCCGAGGTCACGCTCACGCCGGACGAGCCCGCGCGGATCGAGCTCGTCATCGAGAATCCGACGAAGGTCGTCGACGGCTACGACGTCGAGCTGGTCGATCCGCCGGACTGGCTCGAGCTGGTCAGCCCGGAGGTCCACCTCATGCCGGGCGCATCGGACGACGTCGAGCTGTCGCTCGAGATGCGACCCGGACCGATGGTGGTGGCGCAGCGGGCCGAACTGACCCTGCGGATCAGCTCGCAGGAGGATGCGAGGCGATACGCCGTCGCCGAGCTCCTGGTGCACGTTCCGGCCTACGGGCCGCGGGTCGGCATCACGGCGAGCCCGGCGCTCATCCGGCTCGAGGATGCCGGCGACGGCTCGTTCACGCTGACGCTCGACAATCGGTCCGCGAACCATCCGCAGACCCTCACCCTGGCCGGGAAGGATCCCGAGGACGTCGTCGACTTCCGGTTCTCCGCCTCGACGGTCGAGGTCGAGCCGGGTTCCACCGTCGACGTGCGCGTGGAGTTCTCGGCGCCCCAACCACCACCGGGAGAGCAGCGGAACCGGCAGCTCGCCGTGGCGGCGACGGATGACGAGGGGCCGATGCCGGCGACGATCACCCTCGTGCAGAGCACCACGGCCGCTCCGGTCGATGCACCGATCAAGCTGCAGGTCCAGCCGAGCACCATCCGACTGGAGGACGCCCACGACGCCGAGTTCGACGTCCTCATCGACAACCGTGGCGGGCACTCGGGCGTCACCATCGCGCTCACCGGGGTCGATCCGGAACAGCGGCTCTCGTTCGCCTTCGTTCCCGCGCAGTTCGTCGCCGCCCCCGGGAAGGTCACGAAAGCCAGGGGCCTGGTCCGCGCGGAACCGCCGCCGCCCGGCACGCAGGCCACCCACCCGTTCACCGTGGTGGCGACCGACGGCGCCACGGATGCCTCCGGCGACGCGATGCTCGAGATGACGAGTTCCGCGGCGGCGATCGCGACCGCGGAACTGCGAGCCAACCCCGAACGCCTCGACCTCGGCCGTCACCGCCAGGGTCAGTTCACGGTCGAGATCGACAACCGCCGCGGCGTTCGGCCGCTCAACGTGGCGATGTCCGGACGATCGGACGACGGGACGGTGCGCGCGGTGTTCGCCCCGGCCGTCGTCGTCGTCGCTCCGGGTGCGATCGGCTACTCGAGGGTCTCCCTGACGAGCCCGCACCCGCCTGCCGGACGGCAGGCCACGCGGAGGTTGCACGTGACCGCGTCGGACGGGAACCAGGACCTCGATGCGAGCGTCGAGATCGCGCAGGTTCGGCCCAATCGCCGTCCGACGGCCGGCCGGTGGCTGATCGCCCTGGGGGCCGTGCTCGTCATGGTCGGGGCGTTGCTGCTGCCCTGGTTCATCGGGCTCTCCAGGCCCGACCTCGACCCGATCGGCATCGCGCAGGCGATCCTCACGTCGACCGCACTGCAGTCCGAGTTCGTCGAGGGGCCGGTCCGGCTCCTCCTGATCGTGCTCGGGGTGCTCATGCTCTTCGGCATCGCGGGGAAGGACGGAGGGCTGTCCCGCAAATCGGCCGTGCTCGTCGTGCTCCTCGCCGCCGGGTACCTGGTCTTCCTCGCCGTCACGCCGGGGATGACCCTCTCCGCGCTCCACATCGGGTTGCCCCTCATCTGGATCGGGGCCGCGCTCGGGTACGCCGGCGGCATCCTCGTCCGCATGAAGGACTGACAGCCGCGCCCCGACGGGAATGCGGAGCGCTCCATGGCGTTGCCCCTCAGTGGGTCGGTCGCGCCTGCGGCGGCCCGTGAAGGAGAAGCGCGTGACCGGACAGACCGCCGTCGGACTGCGCTCCGAGCGCGGGCCGGTGCTCGCCGCCCTGATGCTGTGCACCGGGCTCGTGGCGATCGAGGCGACCATCCTCGCCACGGCGGTGCCGTCGATCGTGGCCGACATCGGCGGGTTCGCGCAGTTCCCGTGGCTGTTCTCGATCTACCTGCTCGCCCAGGCCGTCTCGGTGCCGGTCTACGCCAAGCTCGCCGACACCGTCGGGCGGAAGCCCATCATGCTGGTGGGCATCGGCGCGTTCCTCGTCGGCTCGATCCTCGCGGGCTTCGCGTGGGACATGACCTCGCTCATCGTGTTCCGGGCGATCCAGGGTCTCGGCGCGGGCGCGGTGCTGCCCGTCTCGATCACGATCACGGGCGACATCTACACGGTGCGGGAACGCGCGCGCGTGCAGGGGTACATCGCGAGCGTGTGGGCCGCGTCATCCGTCATCGGCCCCTCGCTCGGCGGACTGTTCGCCGAGTTCCTCTCATGGCGGTGGATCTTCTTCGTGAACATCCCGCTGAGCCTCATCGCGGCGTGGATGCTGATCCGCAACTACCACGAGACCGTCGAGCGGAAGAAGCACCGCATCGACATCGCCGGTGCCGCGGTGCTCACCGTCGGGCTCACCCTCCTCATCCTCGCGGTGCTCGAGGGCGGCCAGGCCTGGGCGTGGAACTCGTGGCAGAGCATCGGCGCGTTCGGCGTCGCCGCGCTGCTCCTCGTCGTCTTCGTCCTCGTCGAGCGGCGGGCTGCGGAGCCGATCCTCCCGCTCTGGCTCTTCTCGCGGCGACTCATCGTCACGACGTCGCTCATCTCGCTCGGCGTCGGCGCGGTGCTCATCGGGCTGACCTCGTACGTGCCGACCTTCCTCGAGGTGTCGGCGGGGGCGACGCCGATCGTCTCGGGGCTCGCGGTCGCGGCCCTCACGCTGGGCTGGCCCATCTCGGCCTCCCAGTCCGGCCGGCTGTACCTGCGCGTCGGCTTCCGGAACACCGCGTTCCTCGGGCTCGGCATCACCGTGCTCGGCGCGGCCGGCCTCGTGGCCGCGACGTTCGTTCCCAACCCCGTCACGACCGCACTCGCCTGCTTCGTGGTCGGCCTCGGGCTCGGCCTCGTGGCGTCGCCGACGCTCATCGCCGCGCAGTCCTCGGTGCCGTGGTCGGAGCGAGGGGTCGTGACCGGCGCGAACATGTTCCTGCGATCGATGGGCAGCGCCGTCGGCGTCGCGATCTTCGGCGCCGTGGCGAACGGCGTGATCGCCGACTCGGGGCTCGGCGCGCATTCGGTCGCAGCGATCCAGGCCGCGTCGACGGCCGTGTTCATCGGCGTGGCGATCGCCGCCGTCGCGACCATCGCCGGCGCCGTGGCCATGCCGAGTGCCCACGTCGACGACATCGAGCATCGACCGGTCGAGCCCGCGGAAGCCGTCGGACCGACGACGGCGGCCTGACCCGGGCCCGACACGCCGTGGGCCGGAGGTCCCAACGGGGATGACGCCGTTCGTGGTCTGATACGCCCGACGAGGGGGTGCGTCGATGGCCAAGACGAGCGCGGCTGCCGCGGAGCGGTGGCGTGAACGCCGGACGCCGCGCCGCCCGGTCTCCCGCCTCGTGGAGCGCTGGACCGTGGTGGACGACGTCGACGTGTTCTACCGGGAGTCGCCGGACCCTCCGCCCGGTGCCCGGGTCATGATGCACGTGCACGGGTTCGGCATGTCGGGGCGATACCTCCTGCTGACCGCCGAACTGCTCGCCGACGAGTTCCACACGCTCGTGCCCGACCTTCCGGGATTCGGCCGCAGCGGTCGGCACCCCCAGGGGCTCGACATCCCGGACCTCGCACGGGCGGCCGCCCGGTTCCTCGACGATCGCGGGATCGAGAGGGCGACGCTCGTGGGGAACTCGATGGGATGCCCCGTCATCCTCGAGTTCGCCGCCAGCTTCCCGGACCGCGTCGACCGTGCCGTGCTCGTGTCGCCCGCGGGCGGGGTGTTCAACCGCCCCCTGTCGCGGGCGATGCGCCAGCTCGCGCAGGACGGCACGCGCGAGCCCCCTCGGATGGCGCGAGTCGCCGTGCCCGACTACGCCCGGTTCGGCGTGCCGAGCACGCTGAAGCTGTTCCGCGCGCTCACGCAGTACCCGTCGCTCGAGCGACTGCTCGAACTCCAGCTCCCGTCGCTCGTCGTCCTCGGAGATCGCGATCCGCTGATGCCCGGGCCCGCGCGCGTCCAGGAGGTGGCCGGGCAGATCGACAACCACGTGCTGGCCGTGACGATCGAGGGTGCCGCGCACGCGATCAACTTCAGCCACGCCCGGGCGCTGGCGCACATCATCCGGCGCTTCATGGACGACCTCCCGATCGTCGACGACCCGACCTGGACCGACGGCACCCGCGTGGTCGAGATCCACCGCGGCGTGCACCATCCGCCGGTGAGGGATGCCGAGGCGACGGACGCCGAGGCAGCGGACGCCGAGTCGACGGACTGACACCATGACCGAGGCGAGCACGTCGGACCGGCTGGACCGGAGCGCCATCGTCACCCTCGTCGCGCTGTCCCTCGGCATCCTCGTCGTCGCGAACGACTTCACCGCGCTGACCGTCGCGGTGCCGAGCATCGAGCACGACCTCGACACGAGCCTCAACCGGGCGCAGTGGGTCATCAACGGGTACACCGTCGTGTTCGGCGTGCTCATCGTCACGGGCGGCCGGCTCGCGGACCTCTTCGGGCGGCGTCGCGTGTTCGTGATCGGTGCGCTCGTCTTCGGCGCGTTCTCCCTGCTCGGCGGACTCGCTCCGAACATCGGACTGCTCATCGCGGCGCGGGCGCTCATGGGCATCGGCGGCGCGATGATGTGGCCCTCGGTGCTCGGCATGGTCTACGACATCGTCCCGAAGTCCCGCAGCGGGCTCGCGGGCGGCCTCATCATCGGCGTCGCGGGGCTCGGCAACTCCATCGGGCCGCTGCTCGGCGGGATCCTCACCGACACCCTCGGCTGGCGGTGGATCTTCTTCGTCAACGTGCCCGTGGCGCTGCTCGCGGTGCTGGTCGTGCTCCGCAACGTGCCGGAGTCGACGCGCGGCGGCGGCGTCCGCGTCGACTACGCCGGCATCGCCAGCCTGTCGGCCGCCGTGGTGCTCGTGCTCGTCGCCCTCGACGTCGGCAGCGCGAACACGTTCGGATCGCCGTGGGTGCTCGGCATGATCGCGTTCGGCGTGCTGCTGCTGCCCGTCTTCGTGCTCATCCAGCGGCGGCAGGGCGACGACGCGCTCGTGCCGCGCCGCGTGGTCTACAGTCGGCAGTTCAGCGGCGCGCTGATCTCGATCCTGCTCCTCGGCTCGGTCTTCTTCGGCGTGCTCGTCTACGTCCCCCAGTACCTGGAGAAGGAGCTGGGGTGGAGCGCGTTCGCGGCGGGCGCCGGCCTCCTGCCGATGATGCTCGTCTTCGCCATGGTGTCGTTCGCGGCGGGGCCGCTGTACCACCGCATCGGGAGTCGGCTCGTCATCGGGATCGGGGCGGCCTGCCTCACGGTCGGCGTGCTCGTGATCGCCCTGGTCATCGGCACCGGCTACCTGCCGCTCGTGCCCGGGCTCGTGCTCTGCGGGATCGGAGTCGGCCTGTACTTCTCGGCGGTCACGACGGCCGCCGTCACGGCCGTGCGACCGGAGGACTCGAGCCTGGCGGGCGGCATCGTCTACATGGGCAACGTCGCGGGCGGGTCCCTCGGACTGGGCGTGAACACGGCGATCGTGCTCGCCGCCGCCACCTTCACGGTCGGCATCCGCAACGCCTTCCTCGTCGACGCGGCGCTCGGCGTCATGGGAACGATCGTGGCGATCTCGCTGATCCGCTCGGAGGGGACGCGGACGCGCACGCCGTCGTAGCGGCGTACGGCCGCCACGGCGAGTGAGCCCGCGGGACCCCCGAACAGCCGAGACGGGTCGGTCCCGCCGAACCGGAGTCCGGCGGGACCGACCCGTCGTCTGCGCGCCCGCGCGGGCGGGCGCGACGTCAGAGCGCCTGCGGCAGGATGTCGAAGGACACGCGTCCGTCCTCTGCGACGCTGGCGTCGAGCGTCTTGTCGTCGAGCGCGATGGTCGCGCGCTCGCCGAGGTACACCCGGGCGCCGGACTGCTCGACCACGGCGTCGCCCGATTCCGGGGCGGGCGTGATCGAGACGCCGAACTGGGTGGCGTCCGTGTCCTCGGCCTCGATGCGCAGCCCCGATCCCTCGGGAGCGCCGTTGCCGGCGACGATCTCCTTCACGACGGTGGCCGCGGTGTCGGTCAGTGTCAGCATGTCGTCCTCCTCTGATCGCGAGTCGGCCACGTTTCCAGATCGGGCGGAGGAACGCCACCCCGAGACGCGCGTTTCGCTCATCGCGTACCCTCGCGCCCGCGCGCGTCGCCTCAGGCCGACGGCAGTCGCTCGCTCGTGCCCCGGAGCAGCACGGGCAGCGTGCGCGTCGCATAGGGGGACGCGTCGAAGTCCTCCTCGCGGTTGCCCATCAGCAGCCAGCTCTCGAAGGACCGCTCGTAGGTGTCGACGACGACGCGCACCGCGAGCGTCGGCGACCAGGTGAAGCGCCGGTCGAGCTTGGCCATGAGGTCCTCGAAGACGGGCACGAGTCGCTCGACGAACGATCGCTCGGCCGCCGCCGCGGCGTCGCCGTCCCCGCCCTGCGAGGTCAGCGCGCGCAGTCGGCGCTGGGCGCGGATGATCAGGCCGCCGCGATCGAGCGGCCACGAGTCCGCGAGCATCCGCGCGGCGACGCCGACGGGATCGGCCGATTCCGGGCCCGCCGTGTCGGCGCCGTCCGCATCGGCGTCGGAGCCCGCGAGGTCGATCGCGTCGAACGCGTCGACCGCCGAACGGAGCCGGTTCACGCAGTCGTGGACCAGCTGCTCGTTCACCGCGTCGAGCAGCGCGTCGTCGGTGGCGAAGAACCGGCGGAACGCCGTCGGGTGCACGCCGTTCTGCTCGCAGATGTCGGCGATCAGGCGGTCGTCGAGCGCCCGCCCCGATCCGAGTGCGACGCGCGCCGCTCGCGTCAGCCGGTCGATGGTGACCTGACGCTGCTCGCTCCCTCGGCTCACGCCCGGCCTCCGCTTCCGTCTCGTCCCGACCCTCGACGAGCGTACTCCCCGCTGCTGCGTCGGTCGCCGGGTCCGCGTAGGCTCACGCATCGTGCAGGAACCCTCGGCTCACGACCCGGTGCCGCCCGCCGGTCTCGCCCCGCTCGGCCTCGGTCTCGCCGCGCTCGGCCGCCCGGCGTACATCACCGCCGGCCGCGACGCCTCGCTCGGCGACGACCGCAGCGTCGACGCGATGCGGGGGCGTGCGCACGCGATGCTCGACGTCGCGTGGGCCCGCGGCATCCGCTTCATCGACGCCGCCCGGTCCTACGGGCGCGCCGAGGAGTTCCTCGGGTCCTGGCTCGCCGCGCATCCGGAGCGCCGCGCCGAGCTCGAGGTCGAGTCGAAGTGGGGCTACGCGTACGTCGGCGGGTGGCGCATGGACGCCGACGTGCACGAGCGCAAGGAGCACTCGCTCGCCATGCTCGATCGCCAGTGGCCCGAGACGCTCGCCGCGCTCGGCGGCGCGCCCGACCGATACCTCGTGCACTCGCTGACCCCCGACAGCCCGGCGCTCGACGACGAGGCGCTGCTCGACCGGCTGCGCGAGCTCGCGGCATCCGGCGTCGCCGTCGGCGTCTCGACGAGCGGGCCGCACCAGGCCGACGCGCTCGACGCGGCCCGCGAACTGCCCGACTCGCCGTTCCGCACCGTGCAGGCGACGTGGAACCTGCTCGAGCCCTCGGTCGGACCCGCCCTCGCGCGGGCGCATGCCGCCGGCTGGTTCGTGGTCGTGAAGGAGGCCGTCGCGAACGGCCGGCTGACGAGCGCGGGCGATGAGGCGGATGCCGCTGCGCTCGCCGCGACCGACGGCCAGGCGCTCGACGCGCTCGCCATCGGCGCGGCG
>NZ_SDPL01000640.1 GCF_004135055.1 Agromyces binzhouensis
CTGCGGGGGGTCGCCGCGGCGGGCGCCGGGCTCCTCGCCGCCGTGCTCGCGATCGCCCTGCTCCTCGGGCCCGGGCGACGCCTCCTGTCGGCGGTGACGGCGATCCTCGTGCTGTTCGCGCTCGGCAACCTCGGAATCCTCGCCGCGCGCGGGCTGAGCGGCGGCGAGGCGGTCGCGGCGAGCGATTCGGTCACGGTGCTCTCGTGGAACACGCTCGGCGAGGTCCCCGACGCGTCGACGATCGCGGGCCTCGCGCTCGAGCAGGAGGCCGACGTCGTCGTGCTGCCGGAGACGACCGCGTCGCTCGGCGAGGAGGTCGCGATCGCGATGCGCGAGGGCGGTCGACCGATGTGGGTGCACACGCAGTCCTTCGACGAGGTCGCCAAGGCGCGGTCCACGACGATCCTGATCTCCCCCGAGCTCGGCGACTACGACGTGGTGAACGACCCGTGGCCGGGTCCGCCCGGCAACACCAACACGCTGCCGTCGGTCGTCGCCGAGCCGACGAACGGCGACGGCCCGAGGATCATCGCCGTCCACGCGGTCGCGCCGATCCGGTGGGAGCTGCGCAACTGGCGGAGCGACCTCGACTGGCTGGCCGAGCAGTGCGCGGGCGACGACGTCATCATGGCGGGCGACTTCAACGCGACGGTCGACCACTTCGCCGGTCGCGGCGTCGACGGCGGCGACCTCGGCCGGTGCGCGGATGCCGCGACGGCGGGCGGCGCGGGCGGCATCGGCACCTGGCCGACGAGCCTGCCCGAGATCCTCGGCAGCCCCATCGACCACGTGCTGGCGACGCCCGGCTGGTCGGTCGACTCGTTCCGGGTGCTCGACGCGCTCGACGACGCGGGCAGCGATCATCGGCCGATCGTCGCGACCCTCTCCCGGGCCGGCGGGTGATCCTGCTCCGACCGCAGCGGCGACGAGGCGGTGCGAGAATGGAGACCATGACGAACACCGGCGACGCGACCGCGACGGCCCACGAGGCCCCTACCGACGAGACCACTGCCGAGGAGACCGGCCGGAACGCGAACCGTTCGACCACGCCGGGGTCCGAGGGCTTCAAGAGCTTCATCGGCGGCGGCTGGGCGGAGCGCGACGAGCGCCTGCCCGAGGCTCGCCCGCAGGCCGCGCACGCGGCCGTCCGTAGCGCGACGGTCTCGGCCG
>NZ_SDPL01000641.1 GCF_004135055.1 Agromyces binzhouensis
GCTCATGCCGACCGTGGCCGCGGCTGCCATCGGGCTCATCGTGGTCGCCGCCGTCGCGCTGGCGGCCGCTGCGATCCCCGCGGTCCGGCGGCTCAGGGGTGCGATCGTCGTCCTCGCCGCAGGCGGCATCCCGGCGGCCGCACTCGCGTGGCTGGTCGGCCACTCGTCGACGGGCCTCTGGTGGTGGGTCGTGCCGTCCGTGGTCGCGTTGTCGATCGCGGGGCGCGTGCTCGCCGCTCGCCTGGCGCGGACGGCAGTGGGGACGGTCCGCGTGCTGCACGTGGTGGCCGCCTCGCTCGTGGCGCTTCTCGCCACCGTCGCGTTCCCCGCTTGGGCGGCGGCATCCGGCGTGCCGATCTCGACGCCCTGGGACGAACCCGCGTTCCTCGTCGCCGTGGTCGCGACGCTCGCGCTCGGCGCCCTCGCTGTCGCCCGCAGGCTCCCGGCCGATGACCGCGTGACAGCCGGAGCCGCACTGTTCGCCGGGGCGATGATCGCCACGACGTGGCTGGCCGTCACGTTCTTCACGCCCTGGGCCTGGGCCCCCGCGACTGCGCTCGCCGTCGTCGGGCTCGTCTGGGTCCGCTCGGATCTCCGCCCGATGCGGGCGCTGTTCGCCGCGGGCACCCCGCTGGCGATGGCGTTCGCGGGTGCCGGGATCAGCGTCGACCCCGACGGCGGGAACGTCGCGATCGGGCTCGCTGCCGCGATCCTCGCGGCCGCGGGGGTCGCGCTGGTGGCGCTGCCCGCGGATCCGCTCGGGAGGCGGATCTGGGGCATCGTCACCGGCGCACTCACGACGATCGCGGCAGTGGCCGGCCTCGCGCCAACCGCGCCATCCGGCGAGGCCTGGCTCGTCCTCCTCCTCCTGACGCCGGTGCCGTTGCTGATCGCCGCGATGTTCGGGGATCCGATCGGGGGCGGTTCGCCCGCGGTGCACGCCTCATGGGGATCGCTCGCGCTCGGCGTCGGGACCGTCTGGGCATGGCCCGACGGCCGCGGCATCGACGCGGTCGAGACGTACACGCTTCCGCTCGCGGCCGGACTGCTGGCGTCGGCGGCGCTCCTCATCTGGAGGCGGCCGGTGACCGACTCGACCGCCGCGGGGCGCACCGCGCTCCTCGCGACGGCGGCGGCCGTGGCCGTCCTGCCGAGCGTCGCCCTGGCG
>NZ_SDPL01000642.1 GCF_004135055.1 Agromyces binzhouensis
CGCCGCCGGCCGCGCCCGCCGCGACCGGGCCCGCCGCTGCCGCGTCGTCCGACGACGTCGACGACCGCTACGACGACCCCGTCGGGCGCATCCCGGAGGGCCTCGAAGAGGTCGAGGGCGACACGGACGAGGACGCCTGGGGCCTCACCGGCCGGGACTGAATCGGGGCACCGCGACGGCCGTCACGAGTGGGACCATCGGCATCCGGGCGGCCGGCCCGCCGAGGCTAGGCTGGGTCCATGACCGCTCCCGATGGCCGTGATCGCATCTCGAACTGGAACCTCCCGAACGCGATCACGATCCTCCGGATCGTCATGGCGCCGATCTTCTTCTGGCTGCTTCTGGCCGACGGCGGAGCCGACGGCCCCATGCGGTGGTGGGCCGCGGTCATCTTCATCGTCGCGATCTCGACGGACTGGGTCGACGGCCAGATCGCCCGCTCGCGCGGGCTGGTCACCGACCTCGGCAAGCTGCTCGACCCGATCGCCGACAAGCTGCTCACGAGCGGCGCGCTCGTGTGCCTGTCGATCCTCGGCGAGCTGTGGTGGTGGGTCACGATCCTCATCGTCGTCCGCGAGGTCGGCATCACGGTGTGGCGGTTCGTCGAGCTGGGTCGTGGCACGGTGGTGCCGGCATCCTCGGGCGGCAAGGCGAAGACCTTCGCGCAGGCGATCGCGATCTCGCTCTTCCTCACCCCGCTCTGGACGCTCGTGGGCGACTGGATCCTCTGGGTGAACTGGGCGGCGATGGCCGTGGCGCTCGCGCTCACCGTGTGGTCGGGCCTGCTCTACGTGCGCGACGCGATCCGCCTCGCGCGCGAGCACCGGGCCGAGCCGAGGTGAGCGGAGGGCGAATGGCCCCACGGTCCCCGACCGCAGGGGAGACCGACGCCGAACGCCTCGTCGCGCGGTTGCGGGCGGGCGGCCGTACGGTCGCGTGCGCCGAGTCCCTCACCGGCGGGCTGCTCTCGGCGACGATCGTCGACGTTCCCGGCGCCTCGAACGTGCTGCTCGGCGGCATCGTGGCGTACGCCACCGAGCTGAAGGGAGCGCTCGTCGGGGTCGACGGGCGGCTGCTCGACGAGCGCGGCCCGGTGGACCCGGAGGTGGCCCGGCAGCTCGCCGAGCGCATCCGCGCCCGGTGCGCCGTCGGCGGTCGG
>NZ_SDPL01000643.1 GCF_004135055.1 Agromyces binzhouensis
GGCGGCGGCGGTCGTGGTGGTCCTCGGCATCGTGGCCGTGGCACCGACCATCGCGGCGATCGCGCTCGGTCGCACGGCCGTGGGACCGGCACCGGAGCGGACCCTGCCGGCCTTCGTCGAGGCCGAGGCGGCCTCGGACCCCCGCGTCGGGACGCTGCGCATGGAGCCCACGCCGGACGGGGGCCTCCGCGCCACCATCGAGCGCGGCAGCGGTGCCACGCTCGACGAGCAGTCGACGCTCGCGTCCACGCAGCGCGACCTCACCGGGACCACCGAGTCGATCGCGATGCTCGCCGGGAACCTCGCCTCGCGCAGCGGCTACGACGCGAGCGCGGCGGTCGAGGAGTTCGGGCTGTCGTTCGTGCTGGTCGGTGCGGCGGACGCGGACGACACCGCTGCGGTCGCCGTCGAGCAGCGCGCGCGTGCGGCGCTCGACGGGAACCCGCAGGTCATCCCGATCGGGGAGACGGACTTCGGCCCGATCTGGCGGTTCGTGGACGCCGATCCCGCGGCGCCCGGCGCGCGCATCCCGGACGCCGGACCCGTCGCGGGGTGGATCGTGACGGGCCAGCTGGTGGTGATCGGGGCAGCGCTCCTGCTCTCGATCCCGACGGGCGGAGGCCGGGAGCCCGACCGCAGGCCGCCGTCGGTTCGTCGTCGTCGCCGCCAGCGGGCCGCGAGCCCGTCGGCGGCGGACGACGGGACGGAGCCCTCGGCGGACGGATCCGACGAACCCGCCCGACCCGATGACGAGGACGGAGGTGACCGCCGTGCCGACGAGGCGTGACGTGATCCGGGGGGCCGTCAGGCTGGCCGCCGTGGTGGCCGCAGGCGGCCTCGCCGCGGGTGCGCTGCTCGCGGCATCCACCGCGCCACTGCCCGAGGTCGCGGCCCGACCGCCCTCGACCGTCGTCCAGCCCGCGGAGAGCCGTCAGCTCCGGGTCTGTCCGGGGCCCCTGCTGTCCCTGGCGGACGACGCCGCGTCCGCGGCCACCGCCCGGTCGGTCGGAGCGCCCGCGATCTCCATCGTGGCCGAACCGGAGAGCGCCCCGATCGAACAGGCGCCGCTCGATGCGCCGGACAACGCCGCCGCGGCCGCGGACGGGGGGCCGGTCGCGATCTCGACCGAGCCCGGCGCGGTGCTCGCCGGGATGCT
>NZ_SDPL01000644.1 GCF_004135055.1 Agromyces binzhouensis
CGCCGGCTTCGTCGACCTCGGTGCGCGCGGGCACGTGAACGCCGCGAGCGGGCTCGGCGAGTGGCCGGAGGGACTCCAGCTGCTCGAGGACGTCGCGCCTACGGCGCGCCGAGCCGCAGGTCCTCCGGCTGCGTGATCTCGCGCGGGCCGTCGGCGGCGAGCGCCGGCGTCATGCGGTCGGCGGCGACGAGCAGGGGCATCTCGAGCCCGGTGATCGCCGCGATGTCGGCGACGGCCACCTGGAACGTGCGGAAGGGGCCGAGGTCGGGCACCTCGGTCGCGCCGGCGGCGACCCGGGCGCGCTCGCGCGCGGCGATGCCCGCCCTGCTCCGCATCGGATCGTCGAGGTCGACGACGGGAGCCTGGTCGAGCAGGAAACCGGCCGTGGCGAGCTCGTCGCCTGAACGCCAGGCGACGACCTTCACGAATCGCAGCGGCACCTGGATGCCGCGGTAGGGCGGGTCGTCGGCCGCGAGCACGGGCGCGGTGAACACGCTGAGCCGCTGCGCGTGCACGCGGGCGAACGCGAGCACGTGGTCCTCCAGCCCGTTCCACAGCTCGAGCGACTGGTTGAACTCGGCCTGCTGCGGCGCCGCGTTCGGGTAGCGGAAGGTCTCGGCGTTCGCGCGCGCCGCGACCTCGGGCGGACCCCAGACCGGGTCGCGGCGGCGGACGAGATGGCCGCGATCGAGGTCGTTGCGCGCGTACACCTCGGGCCCGGCCTGCCAGTCCTCCGGGATGCGGGCGTCGTACTCCCAGTCGTCGCGCCGTTCGACCTCGACGAGCGCGGCGCCGTCGACGTTGACGCCGGTCATGCGCGCGAACCGTCGGCGCGTGTCGAGCACGATCGTGAAGTGGAGGTGGTCGAGGGCGACGGATGCCGCGGCGTCGGCTTCGGGAACCGACGGCATCGGCGCCTCGACCCCCAGGAACCGTGCATCGAAGCCCATGCGTCCAGCACACCACGCACCGCCGACACCCGTGCAGGCCGCGGCTCGGCTCGGCGCACGGCGGCCTGCGACGCCACGCCGAACCGGATCGGCGACCGCGACGAACCACTCGCACGCGGGCTCCCGACTCCCCGCGGCTGCGGAGGGACCATGACGCGCACGACGGCGCCGAGGCGCGGAGCCCGCCTGCGATGGGTCGCCT
>NZ_SDPL01000645.1 GCF_004135055.1 Agromyces binzhouensis
GCCCGGCCGCCGGCGCGTCAGCGCCTCGGCGTCAGTGACCGCGCGCGGCGTCGGGTGCCTGGGCGCCGGTCGGCACGTGCAGGGCCCGGTACGTGTCGACCAGGCCGGGGTCGTACGCGCTCCACGCGGGCATCTCCGAACCGGACCGCGCGGCGGCGAGCCGATCGAGGAAGTAGTCCCAACCGGGGCCGATGGAGGTCGCGTCGGCCGGGGTCCGCAGCCGCTGGCCGAGCGTCAGCGTCGTCATCCCGCCGGCTTCCCGGAGATGGCAGAAGACGCGCACGGCGTCCTCGCCCTCGCCGATGTCGGCGTGGAAGCCGTGGGGGGCGTCGCACTCGAGGATCGAGGTGTTCTGCCACTCCGCGTCCTCGCTCGACATCCGGAACCGGACGGCGCCCGTCGACGGGTTGCCGGTGTAGGTGCCGATCCACGCCAGCATCGCCGTCGGATTCGTCAGCGAGTACCAGACGTCCTCGATCGGCGCATGGAACAGCCGATCGAACTGGAGGTAGAGGCCGTCGGCCTTGTGAACGTAGTGGCCGGTCGCTCGAGTGATGGTCATCGTCGCCCCCATGCGTGTCGTCCTGCCCTCAGGCTAATCCGGCCGCCGCGGGAGGGCTAGAGTGGCGCGCATGAGCACTCGGGGAACCTCGCAGCAGACGCACGACGAGCAGTCGCTCCACATCGCCGGACGGCACAGCGGAATGTGGGGGTGGTTCAGCGGCATCATCGTGCTCGCGCTGATCGCCGTGCCGCTCAGCGCCGCGTTCGCGTTCGCGACGAACCCCGGCACGCAGCAGCTCTTCGGCGGCCGGCTCTCGGAGGCGACGCAGGGCGGCTACCAGGCGTTCTGGTGGGTCGTCACGCTCCTGCTCGTCGCACTGCCGATTCTCGTCGGGTACGGCGTCGCGAAGATGTCGGGCCGCGCGCTGATCATCGTCGGCGCCGTCGTCGCGCTGTTCGTGATCGCGATCATGATCCTCGGGCAGCTCTTCGTCTTCTGATCAGGGGAGCTCCTCCTCGAGCACGGCCATCGCGGCGTTGTGACCGCCGATGCCGCTCACCGCGCCGCCGCGCACCGCGCCGGAGCCGCACATGAGCACGCGCGCGTGCCCGGTCGCGACGCCCCAGCGCTCGGCGGGCGTCG
>NZ_SDPL01000646.1 GCF_004135055.1 Agromyces binzhouensis
GAGCGCGGCCCATGCGGTCGCCGGCGCGAGCCCGGCCGACAGCAGCGCGGCCATCCGCTCGGCGATAGCGGCGACCCGGTCGGGACCGGCCGAGTCGTCCGCGCGCTCGCGTCCGAGGATCCGTGCCGGCACCGCAGGCATCCGGAGGTTCAGCATCCCTCCACCTCCAGCGTGTCGCGTTCGAGCCGGAGTCGGCCGATCCCGGCGACTCGGCGTCGGCCGTCGACCCGCTCGAGGTGCACGACGAGGTCGAACGCGCTGACCGCCTGGCGCGCGACCGCCTGAGCCGACATCCCCGTCGTGGCGCCGAGCGCCTCGAGCCGCGCCGGCACGTCGGCGAGCGAGTTCGCGTGGAGCGTGCCGGCGCCGCCGTCGTGACCGGTGTTCAGCGCCGCGAGGAGATCGCGCAGCTCCGGGCCGCGGCACTCCCCCACGACGAGCCGGTCCGGGCGCATGCGGAGCGCCTCGCGCAGGAGCACGTCGAGCCCGATCCGCCCCGTGCCCTCGAGGTTCGCCTGCCTGGCCTCGAGGGACACGACGTGCGGATGCGCGGGCCGCAGCTCCGCGACGTCTTCGAGGAGCACGATCCGATCGCCGGGGGGCGCTTCGGCGAGCAGCGCGCCGAGCAGCGTCGTCTTGCCCGTGCCGCCCGCGCCGGTGATGAGGATGTTGCGACGATCCCGCACCGCGTCGCGCAGCCGACGTTCCTGCTCCGCGTCGAACATGCCGGACCGGGCGAGTGCATCGAGGCTCGCCCCCGCTGCGCGGGGCACCCGGACCGACAGGAGGGTGCCGGAGGCGGACAGCGGCGGGAGCACGGCATGGACGCGGATGCCGTCGCCGAGCCGGACATCCACCGCGGGGGTCGCCTCGTCGATGTGCCGTCCGCCCCGCGCGATGAGGTGCACCGCGAGGGAGCGGACCTCGGCCTCGTCGGCGCGCCAGGCGGGGTGATGCTCCGCTCCCGCGCCGCGGTCGACCCAGAGCCCGCGCGCTCCGTTCACGAAGAGGTCGGTCACGGCGAGGTCGGCGGCGAAGGGTGCGAGCGGCCCGAGCGCGGCGACATCGGCCACGACCGGCGACGTCTCGTCTCGCCCGACCGCGGACTCCGTCGCCTCGGCGGCTCCCGGACGCGTCCGCGCCG
>NZ_SDPL01000647.1 GCF_004135055.1 Agromyces binzhouensis
CGCGACCATGCGAGCGCGCACAGCGCGCCGAACGCGAGCGGCACCGTCGGCACGGTCAGCAGCGCCGCGGCCGGCACCGACTCAGGCGCGATCGCCCAGAGCGCGGGCGCGACGAACGGCACCCAGGCCCCGACATCCGCGATCGCCGAGACCTGCGCGACGACGATGATGCCGACCGTCGCGGCGATGCCGGGCAGGAGCCCGCGCCCGATCGTCGCGACCCACGCGGCGGGCACGGCGATGAGGGCGGAGAGCACCACGAGCACGGGGATCCGGGCGAGCGCGCCGACGCCGGCGGCATCCGTCGCGCCGTAGCCCATCGCGACGCCCACGATCGCGACGACGCCGGTGAGGGCGACGGCGACCACCACCGACCAGGCGAGGTAGACCACGAGCTTGCCGAGCGCGATCGCCGGGCGCGACACCGGAAGGGCGAAGAGCGCAGCGACGGTGCCGTCGGCGAACTCGCGGCCGAACATCCAGCTGAGGGCGACGCCGAACGCGAGCACGCCGGCCGCCGCCGTGATCTGGAGGACGACCCCGACGAGGCCGCCCCACCCGGGCACGCCCGCGAGCGGGCCGAGCTTGGCGAGCACCTGTGCGTCGCCGGATCCCGCGGCGAGCAGCATCCCGAGGGCGAGCACGCCCACGCCGACGACGAGGAGCACCGTGATCGAGGCCATCACGCGGGAGGCGATCGCCTTGCGCGCCTCGACCGCGACCGCCGCACCGAGCCCTGCTCCGCTCATGCGGCGGCCCTCCGGGCCTCGTCGTCGTCGTGCACGAGCGCGAAGAACGCGCGCTCGAGGTCGAAGCCGCCCGGGTCGAGCGATCCGATGACACGCCCGTCGTTCACGACCGTGATCCGGTCGGCGACGCGGGCGACCTCGTCGAGGTGGTGGCTGGAGACGAGGATTCCGGCACCGGCGGCGGCCCGCCGCAGCAGCGACTCTCGCAGCACGATGACGCCGGCGGGGTCGAGCCCGTTCGTCGGCTCGTCGAGCACGATCGCCTCGGGCTCGTGCAGCAGCGCGCCGGCGATCCCGACGCGCTGCCGGTTGCCGAGCGAGAGCCGGCCGGCGCGCACGCCCGCGTATCGCCCGAGGTCGAACTCGTCGAGCGCCCGGTCCACGGCGGCGGCCA
>NZ_SDPL01000648.1 GCF_004135055.1 Agromyces binzhouensis
CGAGCACGCCGAAGAGCACGAGCACCGCCGCCGCGCGGTCGGCCGCGGAGTCGATCGGCGGCCGGGCCGACCGCCAGACGTCGCGCAGCTCCTCGTCGCCGACGAGCGCGGTCAGCTGCGTGCGCGCCGATCGGATCGCGCCGTCCCGGGAGGTCACCCGTCGAGCGTAGCCCGGGTCGTCGTGGTGGCGGTCAGCGGGAGCGGTCGTCGTCGCCCTCCCCGTTCGCGGACGGATCGGACGGCGATCTCCCGGTGAGGTCGCCGCCGGTCGACCGGCCGGGATCGCTGCCGGAGGCGTCGGCGTCGATCGGCTCCTCGTCGCGCGGCCGGCGCGACCACCGGCTCTCGTGGAGGAAGACCTGCGTCACGATCACGAGACCGACGATGACGATGCCGGCCAGCCAGAACGTCCAGTCCATGCGCGCCCCCTCAGGCCAACCGTGCCATGGCGTCCTCGACGCCCGCCCAGAACCGCTCGACGTCGATCCCGACCGCGACGTACGCGTTCGGTTCGCGTCCGAGCATGCCGTCGAGGTCGACGCTCGTCGCACCGACCGTCTCCGACCCGATCAGCTCGACGTCGAGTCGCGTGCGCGCGACCTCCACCGAACCGGGGTCGGCCAGCACGGCGACCGCGACCGGATCGTGCAGCGGACCGTCGGGCATGCCGAAGACCTCGTCGTTGGTCCGGCAGAAGAACTCGAGCAGCTCGTCGCCGAACGCCGACGTGCGGTTGCCGATCGCCGCGAGACGCTCGCGCACGCGCGTCGTGACGAGTGCGCGGTGCGTGACGTTGAGTCCGACCATCGTGAACCGGAGGCCGCTCTGCAGCACCAGGTCGAGCGCCTCGGGGTCGACCCATGCGTTGAACTCGGCGTAGGGCGTCGCGTTGCCGCGTTCGGTCGAGCCGCCCATCCACACGACCTCGCGGATCCGCGGGACGAGGTCGGGCCGCTCGCGCAGCAGCACGGCCACGTTGGTGATCGGTCCGGTCGCGATGATCGCGACGGGCTCGGATGCCGCGGCGAGCGTGTCGGCGATGAGCTCGGTCGCGCCGCGCGCATCGAGCGGGACCGGCGACGGGCCCGCGTCGGGGTCGGGCAGCGCCAGCACACGTCTGATTCAGACGTGTGCTCG
>NZ_SDPL01000649.1 GCF_004135055.1 Agromyces binzhouensis
GCGCCGGTCGCGGCGTCCGGGGCCGCGGCGGCCGCGGCATCCGTCGCCGCCCGCTCGAGCGCGTGCTGGACGAGCGCGAGGCACTGCACGGTCTTGCCGAGGCCCATGTCGTCGGCGAGCACGCCGCCGAGCCGGTTCGCATGGAGGAACGCGAGCCACCGGAACCCGTCGAGCTGGTAGGGCCGCAGCGGCAGCGCCAGGCCCGAAGGGGGCGGCAGCTCGGGCACCTCGCCGTGCTCGAGCCCCGCGACCGTCGCCCGCCACGCGAGCGCGGGTTCGGCGACGTCCGCCAGGTCCTCGAAGTCGGCCCACAGGCTCGCGCGGCTCCGATGGATGCGGATGCCCGTCTCCCACTCGTCGAGCGTGCCCGCCTCCTCGATGAGGTCGCGGAGCTCGTCGAAGACGGGCAGGTCGAGCGACAGCGTGGACTTGTCGACGAGCAGCATGCGCGTGCGGCCGGTGGCGAGCGCGCGGAAGAGCGGCATGAACGGGACCCGGCGGCCGCCGACCGTCACGACGACGCCGAGGTCGAACCAGTCGCGCGTGCGGCTCTCGACGAGCGAGACGGCGAGCTCGGGTCGTTCGGTCGCCTCACGGTAGTCGGGGCGTTCGCCGCGCACGTCGATGCGGAACCCGCCCGCGTTCCGCCCGACGAGGGCCTCGAGCCGCGGCATCCGCTCGATCGCGAACTCTGCCGCGTCGATGCCGCGGAGGAGGACGGCCTCGAACGGCACCCAGCCGAGCTCGTCGGCCACTCGCGCGACGAGGTCCTCGTCGAGCTCCGGGTCGGGCCCGGCCGACGGGTCGACCTCGCTCGTGCGACCGTCGGCGTGCTCCCACCGCCATGCGAGGCGCAGCACGTCGTCGGGCTCGTACCGGGCGTCGAGCACGAGGGTCGCGGGCGGCGTCGGCGGGAGCTCGAAGCTCTCGTCGCGACTCGTGATCGCGAGCGTGCGGGCGAGCGGGTGCACGTGGGCGGCGAGGAACTCGGGCACGTCGGCCGCGGGCACCCGGATCGTCTCGGGCGCGCCGAGGAGGGCGAGTTCGGCCGGGCCGAGACCGCCGGCGACGGGCGCGAGCTCGATCCGCCCCGCGTCGAGGTCGAAGCGGTAGAGGCCGTGCGCGACGATCGGG
>NZ_SDPL01000065.1 GCF_004135055.1 Agromyces binzhouensis
ATCGCCGTCTCTCCGCCGGGGCAGGTCACCTCGAGCGCTGCGGACCGGCCGGGGTCGGTGAGGCTCCCCCGCGCCAGGAACGCGCCGCGCCACACGGCCGCGACCTCGTCGCGCGAACCGGTCGTCAGCTTGTTGGGGAGTCCGCGCACGGGGCGGCGGCGCGCGTCGAGGAGCCCGGTCTGACGCGCGAGCGTCTCGCCGCCGTCGAGCACGCGCACGAGGTACTGGTTCGTCCGGCGCAGGCCGGATGCCGAGATCACCGAGACGTCTGGCCGGACGCCGTAGAGCTCGCCGAGGTCGCGGGTCACCCTGCGCGCGATCGACGGCGCATCGAGCTCGGCCTCGATGGCGATCCGGCTCGAGATGATGTGGAGTCCCCCGGCGAATCGGAGCACGGATGCCAGCTCCGCGGCGCGAACCGAGGTCCGGGCGACCTCGACCTTCGCCAGCTCCTCTTTCACCTCAGCGGTCAGGGCCACGTGGTCGTCCTCTCTGCGTTGCGTCGGCGCCGTCGGCGCCGGTTCATTCCCGTCCGAGATCGCGGTGCTTCACGCTCACCGCGAGCCCGGGGATCGATCTCAGCCGTGTCGCGAGCTCGCGCACCAGTGCCACCGAGCGGTGCTTCCCGCCGGTGCAGCCGAGGGCGATGGTCGCGTGGCGCTTGTTCTCCCGTTGGTAGCCCTCGAGCACCGGGCGCAGCGCCGCGACGTACGCGTCGAGGAACTCACGCGCTCCGGCCTGTCCGAGCACGAACTCGGCGACCTCGGGGTCCTCGCCCGTGTGGGCGCGCAGCTCGGGCTCCCAGAACGGGTTCGGAAGGAATCGCGCATCGGCGACGAGGTCCGCGTCCGGCGGCAGGCCGTACTTGAACCCGAAGCTCTGGACGATCACGCGCAGGCCGGCGCGATTCTCCTCGGCGAACGTCTCGGTGACGAGGGTCGCGAGCTGGTGGATGTTGAGGTCGGAGCTGTCGACGATGATGTCGCTCGATTCGCGCACCTCCGCGAGGCGCGTGCGTTCAGCGGTGATCCCGTCGAGCAGCGTTCCGTCGCCCTGCAGCGGGTGCGGTCGGCGCACCGACTCGAACCGGCGCACGAGGACCGCGTCGTTCGCGTCGAGGAAGACCACGCGGACGTCCACCTTGTCGCGGAGCGACTCGACCATCTCCTGCAGCTCCGAGAAGAACGTCCCTCCGCGGATGTCGACGACCGCGGCGATCCGCGGAAGCGAGGCTCCCGCCCGCTGGGCGAGTTCGACGAGGGGGCGGAGCATCTGCGGCGGGAGGTTGTCGACGACGTACCAGCCGAGATCCTCGAGTGCGTCGGCGACGGTGGAGCGTCCGGCTCCCGACATCCCCGTGACGATGAGCATCTCCTGGCGATCGCCGTCGGTCATCTCGCTCGGCGCTCCCTTCCTGCGTTCCCCCGGTGGTCCAGCCTAGTCGGCGGCGGAGCGGTGCGATCCCTCCAGGTGCGAGCGGATCGCCGATGCGAGGCTCGGGCCGATGCCCGGGACCTCGGCGATCGCCGCCTCGTCGGCCCCGCGGAGACGCGCGACCGAACCGAAGTGCTTGAGCAGCGCCTTGACTCGGGCGGGGCCGAGCCCGGGAACCTCGGACAGGACCGTCGTGATGTCGCGCTTGCGACGCTGTCGCTGGTGGGTGATCGCGAAGCGGTGCGCCTCGTCGCGGATGCGCTGGAACAGGAAGAGCGCGTCGCTGTTGCGGGGAAGGATCACCGGGTAGTCGGAATCGGGGGTCCAGATCTCCTCGAGGCGCTTGGCGATGCCGCAGAGGTAGACGCCGCCGACCCCGGACTCGCGGAGGGCCCGCTCGGCCGCGGCGACCTGCGGCTGCCCTCCGTCGACGACGAGCAGGTTCGGCCGGTACGCGAACTTGGCGCGACGCGGTGACACCACGGCCTCACCGTCGTCGACGGGCGGGTCGAGCGCCTCCGCGCCGTCGCCTCCGACCGGGGCGTCGGCCGGGACATCCGCCCCGTTCGCGTCATCGGGTGGTGCGAGGTACGCGAGACGACGCGTGAGCACCTGGTGGATCGAGTCGGTGTCGTCGGTGGTGCTCGGGATCGTGAACCGACGGTACTCGTCCTTGCGCGGCAGTCCGTCCTCGAAGACGACCATCGACGCGACGACGTTCGTGCCGCTCAGGTGCGAGACGTCGAAGCACTCGATGCGAAGCGGCGCATCGGCCATGCCGAGCGCTTCCTGGATGTCCTCGAGCGCACGGGAGCGCGCAGTGAAGTCGGCGCTCCGTCGCGTCTTGTAGAGCATGAGCGTCTGGCGTGCGTTCTGGGTCGCCGTGTCGAGGAGCGCCGCCTTGTCGCCTCGGCGGGCGGCACGGAGACGCACCTTCCGGCTGCCGAGCGCCGCGAGCCAGCCCTCGAGCGCCTCGGCGTCGTCGGGCAGCGCCGGGACGACGACCTCTGCCGGCGGACGGATGTCATCGCCGTACGCGTTCTGCACCACCGAGTCGACGAGATCGCCGAGGCTCATGTCGAGCTCGGTGTCGACCGTCCAGGATCGCACGCCCCGGATCCGGCCGCCGCGGACCATGAAGAGGTGCACGGCCGCCGCCAGCTCGTCGTGGTCGATGCCGAACACGTCGACGTCGACGTGTTCGCGGAGGACGACCGCGCTCTTCTCGAAGAACGACTCCGCCGCCTGCAACTCGTCGCGCCGTCGCGCCGCGGTCTCGTAGTCCTGCACCGCGGCCGCCGCCCGCATCTGCTGCGTGAGGTCGGTGATGATGCGGCGGTCCTGGTTCTGCATGAACGCCACGAACCGGTCGACGTTCGCCCGATGCTCCGCGATCGTGACCCGGCCCGAGCACGGGCCGAAGCACCGCCCGATCTGGCCGGCGAAGCAGGGCTTGCCGGTCTGCATCGCCCGCTTGTAGTCGGAGTCCTTGCAGGTGCGGATCGGGAAGAGCTTCAGGAGCAGGTCGAGCGTCTCGTTGACCGCCCACACCTTCGGGTACGGGCCGAAGTACCTGGCACCGGGGATGCCGCGGCGCCGTGTGACGATCGCGCGCGGCGCCTCGTCGGCGAGCGTCACCGCGAGGTACGGGTACGACTTGTCGTCGCGGTACTTGACGTTGAACGGCGGATCGAACTCCTTGATCCACGTGTACTCGAGCTGGAGCGCCTCGATGTCGTTGCCGACCACGGTCCACTCGACCGACGCCGCGGTCGTGACCATGCGGCGAGTGCGCTCGTGGAGGGTGTGCAGCGGGGCGAAGTAGTTCGACAGCCGGGCGCGGAGGTTCATGGCCTTGCCGACGTAGAGCACGCGTCGGTCGGCGTCGCGGAACCGGTAGACGCCCGGACGGGTCGGGATCTCCCCCGGCCGCGGACGGTACGGGACGGTGTCGGCCATGTTCAGCTGGCGGCGACCGCCGGGCCGGCGGCGGCCTCGAAGATCTCGCGCAGGAAGTACCCCGTGTGGCTCTCGTGGACCTCGGCGACCTGCTCCGGCGTGCCCGTCGCGACGACCTGGCCTCCGCCCGACCCGCCCTCGGGTCCGAGGTCGATGATCCAGTCGGCGGACTTGATGACGTCGAGGCTGTGCTCGATGACGATGACGGTGTTGCCCTTCTCGACGAGCTTGCCGAGCACCTTCAGGAGCTTCCGCACGTCTTCGAAGTGCAGGCCGGTCGTGGGCTCGTCGAGCACGTACACGCTGCGCCCGTTCGACCGGCGCTGGAGCTCCGTGGCGAGCTTCACCCGCTGCGCCTCGCCGCCGGAGAGCGTCGTCGCGCTCTGACCGAGCTGCACGTAGCCCAGACCGACGTCGACGAGCGTCTTGAGGTAGCGGTGGATCGCCGAGATCGGCTCGAAGAACTCGGCCGCCTCGCTGATCGGCATCTCGAGCACCTCGGCGATGTTCCGGCCCTTGTAGTGCACCTGCAGCGTCTCGCGGTTGTAGCGCTTGCCGCCGCAGACCTCGCACGCGACGTACACGTCGGGGAGGAAGTTCATCTCGATCTTGATCGTGCCGTCGCCCGAGCACGCCTCGCAGCGGCCGCCCTTGACGTTGAAGCTGAACCGGCCCGGCAGGTAGCCGCGGGCCTTGGCCTCGGCGGTCTCGGAGAACAGCGTGCGGATGCGGTCGAAGACGCCCGTGTAGGTCGCGGGGTTCGATCGCGGGGTGCGGCCGATCGGGGCCTGGTCGACGTGGACGACCTTGTCGAGGTGCTCGAGGCCGCTGACCCGACGATGCTTGCCGGGGACCTTGCGCGCCCCGTTCAGTCGATTGGCGAGCACCCGGTAGAGGATGTCGTTCACGAGCGACGACTTGCCGGACCCGCTCACGCCCGTGACCGCCGTGAAGGTCCCGAGCGGGAACTCGACGTCGACGCCGCGGAGGTTGTTCGCCTGTGCTCCCTCGACCCGGATCACCCGCGCGGGATCGAGCGGACGACGCGTCGGCGGGATCGGGATCTCCTTGCGCCCGGCGAGGTAGTCGCCGGTGAGCGACTCGGTGTTCTTCATCAGGTCGGCATAGCTGCCGCTGTGCACGACCGTGCCGCCGTGCACGCCCGCCCCGGGTCCGATGTCGACGATCCAGTCGGCCGTGCGGATCGTGTCCTCGTCGTGCTCGACGACGATCAGCGTGTTGCCGAGGTCGCGGAGGGCGACGAGGGTGTCGATCAGCCTGCGGTTGTCTCGCTGGTGCAGGCCGATGCTCGGCTCGTCGAGCACGTACAGCACGCCCGTGAGACCCGACCCGATCTGGGTCGCGAGCCGGATGCGCTGCGCCTCGCCGCCGGAGAGGGTGCCCGCGGCCCGGGCGAGGTCGAGGTAGCTGAGCCCGACGCGGATGAGGAAGTCGAGTCGGAGCTTGATCTCGCGGAGCACCTGCGCCGCGATCGCCTGCTCGCGGTCGGTCAGCTCGAGGCGGTCCATGAACGCGCGCGCGTCGTGCAGGCTGAGTCGGCACACGTCGGCGATCGAGGCGTCGTGGACGAGGACCGCGAGCACCTCGGGCTTCAGCCGGTCGCCGCGGCACACCGGGCAGGGGATCTCGCGGAGGTACTCGGCCCAGCGCGCGCGCTGCACGTCGGTCTCGGCCTGGAGGTACTGGCGTTCGATGTAGGGCACGACCCCCTCGAAGCCCGAGGTGTAGCTCATCTCGCGCCCGTACCGGTTGCGCCAGCGCACTCTCACCTCGAAGTTGTCGCCGCGCAGGACCGCGTGGCGGGCGTCGGCGTCGAGGTCCTCCCACGGCGTGTCGAGCGAGAAGCCGAGGTCGCGAGCCAGTCCGTCGAGGAGCTTCTCGTAGTAGTTGTAGAGGCTCTTGCCCTGCGAGGTCCACGGCAGGATCACGCCCTCGGTGATGCTGAGCGTCGGGTCGCCGAGGAGGAGCTCCTCGTCGACCGACATGCGCGTGCCGAGCCCGGAGCACTCGGGGCACGCACCGAAGGGCGCATTGAACGAGAAGGTCCGAGGCTCGATCTCGGTGAGCGCGATCGGGTGCTGGTTGGGGCAGCTGAGCTTCTCGGAGAACGTCTGCCACGCGGCATCGCCCTCGCGGTCGACGTAGTTCACCTGGACCACGCCGTCGGTCAGCCGCAGGGCCGTCTCGAGGGAATCGGTGAGTCGACCCAGGAGGTCATCGGATGCCACGAGCCGATCGATCACGACGGAGATGTCGTGCTTGACCTGCTTCTTCAGCTTCGGCGCCTCGTCGAGGCGGATGAGCTCGCCGTCGACGACCGCGCGGGAGTACCCCTGCCCGGAGAGCTCGCGGAAGAGGTCGACGAACTCGCCCTTCTTCTGCGAGACGACGGGGCTCAGCACCTGGAACCGAGTGCCGGTCTCGAGTTCCATCAGTCGGTCCGCGATCTGCTGCACGGTCTGGCGCTGGATCCGCTCGCCGCAGACCGGGCAGTGCGGCACGCCGATGCGCGCCCAGAGCAGTCGCATGTAGTCGTAGATCTCGGTGATCGTGCCGACCGTCGATCGCGGATTGCGGTTCGTCGACTTCTGGTCGATCGAGACCGCCGGGCTCAGGCCCTCGATGAAGTCGACGTCGGGCCGATCGACCTGGCCGAGGAACTGCCGCGCGTACGCGGAGAGCGACTCGACGTATCGGCGCTGGCCCTCGGCGAAGATCGTGTCGAACGCGAGCGAGGACTTGCCCGAGCCCGAGAGACCGGTGAACACGACCATCGCATCCCGTGGGATCTCGACATCGACGTCGCGCAGGTTGTGGACGCGTGCCCCGCGGACACTCAGGCGCGAATGGGCATCGAGACGTGAAACTGGCACCCTACGAGTCTACGAACGGCCTCCGACACCGACGCCGCGCGTGCACCTGCTGAGAGCGAACACACGTTCGATCGACGGATCGACTCGGCGCTCCGGCCGCGACGCGGCAGGTCAGCCGAGGTGCCCCGCCTTCTCCATCTGGCGGAGCTCCCGCTTCAGCTCGGAGACCTCGTCGCGCAGTCGTGCGGCGAGCTCGAACTTCAGCTCGCCGGCGGCCTCGAGCATCTGGTCGTTGAGGTCGCGGATGAGCTCCTCGAGGTCGTTCGCCCCCGCAGCGGCGATGCCATCGCGCTTCATCGGCACCGGCGAGGTCTTCCGCCCGTCGCGACCCGCGAGGAGCGCGGCCGTGTCGGCCTCCTCCCGTGCGAGCACCTCGGTGATGTCGGCGATCCGCTTGCGGAGCGGCGTCGGGTCGATCGCGTTGACGCGGTTGTACTCGAGCTGCTTGTCGCGACGCCGGTTGGTCTCCTCGATCGCGAGCTGCATCGAGTCGGTCATCACGTCGGCGTACATGTGGACCTGACCCGAGACGTTGCGTGCCGCACGCCCGATCGTCTGGATGAGCGAGGTCGAGGAGCGCAGGAACCCCTCCTTGTCGGCGTCGAGGATCGCGACGAGCGAGACCTCGGGCAGGTCGAGTCCCTCGCGGAGGAGGTTGATGCCCACGAGCACGTCGTAGACGCCCGCCCGCAGCTCGGTCAGCAGCTCGACGCGGCGGAGCGTGTCGACGTCGGAGTGGAGGTACCGCACGCGCACGCCCGCCTCGGTGAGGAAGTCGGTGAGCTCTTCGGCCATGCGCTTGGTGAGCGTCGTGACGAGCACGCGCTCGTCGCGCTCGGCGCGCGCCCGGATCTCCTCGAGCAGGTCGTCGATCTGCCCCTTCGTGGGCTTCACGACGATCTCGGGGTCGACGAGACCGGTCGGACGGATGATCTGCTCGACCACGCCGTCGGCGATGCCCATCTCGTACCGGCCGGGCGTCGCCGACAGGTACACGGTCTGCCCGACGCGATCCTTGAACTCGTCCCACTTCAACGGCCGGTTGTCGAGTGCGCTCGGCAGGCGGAACCCGTGCTCGACCAGCGTGCGCTTGCGCGAGGCGTCGCCCTCGTACATCGCGCCGATCTGCGGCACGGTCACGTGCGACTCGTCGATCACGACCAGGAGGTCGTCGGGGAAGTAGTCGAGGAGGCAGTGCGGCGCCTCGCCAGGCGCCCGCCCGTCGATGTGCCGCGAGTAGTTCTCGATGCCCGAGCAGAAGCCGATCTGCTCCATCATCTCGAGGTCGAACGTCGTCCGCATGCGCAGTCGCTGCGCCTCGAGCAGCTTGCCCTCGCGTTCGAGCTCCTGGAGTCGTTCGTCGAGCTCGTCGCGGATCGTCCCGATGGCCCGCTGCATGACGTCGACGCTCGCCACGTAGTGCGAGGCCGGGAACACGGGCACCGCGTCGAGCTTCGCGACGACGGTTCCCGTGAGCGGATGCAGGCTGTGCAGCGCCTCGACCTCGTCGCCGAACATCTCGATCCGGATCGCGTGCTCCTCGTAGACCGGGATGATCTCGATCGTGTCGCCGCGCACCCGGAAGGTGCCCCGCGAGAAGTCGACGTCGTTGCGCTGGTACTGCATCGACACGAACTTCCGGATGAGCCAGTCGCGGTCGACGCGCTGGCCGACCTGCAGCGGCATCATCGCGCTGAGGTACTCCTCGGGCGTGCCGAGGCCGTAGATGCACGAGACGGTCGACACCACGACGACGTCGCGGCGACTGAGCAGCGAGTTCGTCGTCGAGTGCCGGAGCCGCTCGACCTCGGCGTTGATCGAGGAGTCCTTCTCGATGAACGTGTCCGTCTGCGGCACGTACGCCTCGGGCTGGTAGTAGTCGTAGTACGAGACGAAGTACTCGACCGCGTTGTTCGGCATGAGCTCGCGGAACTCGTTGGCGAGCTGGGCCGCGAGGGTCTTGTTGTGGGCGAGCACGAGCGTGGGCCGCTGCACCTGTTCGATCAACCACGCCGTCGTCGCGGACTTGCCGGTGCCGGTCGCGCCGAGCAGCACCACGTCGGTCTCGCCGGCGTTGATCCGGGCCGCCAGGTCGGCGATCGCCTTCGGCTGGTCTCCGCTCGGGGCGTAGTCGCTGACGACCTCGAACGGGCGCACGGAACGGGTGGACTGCATGGATTCCAGTCTAGGTTCGGCCACCGACACCGCGGCCCGAGAAGGCCCGACGCCCGCGTCGACCGGCTCAGCCGTGCTTCGCGTGCCGCGTTCGCTCGATGTCCACCCACAGGGCATCGGCCTGGCTCATGGTGTGCGCGATCGTGCCGCCGGTGTCGATGACGACATCCGCCACGGCACGTCGCTCGGCATCGCCGACCTGCGCGTCGACGCGGGCCTCCGCCTGGATCGGATCGAGGCCGCGCTCCTCCACGAGGCGCTTGACCTGGGCGCGCTTCGGCGCGCTCGTGACGACCACGAGGTCGAACGGATGGTCGACCTGGGCCTCGACGAGGAGCGGGACGTCGTACACGATCACCGCGTCGGGGTCCTCCTGCTCGGCCTTGGCGATGAGCCTCCCGGAGAGCTCCCGCACCGCCGGGTGCACGATCGCGTTCAGCCGCGCGCGCGCCTCGTCATCGCCGAACACGATCTCGCCGAGCCGCTGACGATCGAGGGTGCCGTCCGAACGGAGCACGTCCTCGCCGAACTCGTCGACGATCGCCTGAAGACACGTCGTTCCCGGCTCGACCACGCGTCGGGCGAGCTGGTCCGCGTCGAGGTGGATGGCGCCGTGCTCGACGAGCCGGCGCGCAACGGTGGACTTGCCCGACGCGATGCCGCCGGTGAGGCCGATCAGATACACACGTCCACTCTATTCGTGACAATGCTCCTCCCGGACACGGTACCTCCCGGACACGGGAGGGAGAACCGATCGGAACGCCGGAAGGCCGGCCCCCGAGGGGACCGGCCTTCCGTATGCCGTTCGAACAGCGCGAGGCTGTGCGATGCGACTAGTTGCTCGAGAGCTTCTCGCGCAGCGCCGCCAGCGAGGCGTCGTCGGCGAGGGTGCCCGCGCCGGCGGTCTCGCTCGAGAACGACGAGGCGCCCGCCGAGAACGAGTCGTCCGAAGCCTGCGCCGTGAGCGAGGCCGCGACCTGCTTCTTGTGCGCCTCCCAGCGAGCCTGGGCGGCAGCGTACTCCTGCTCCCACTTCTCGCGCTGGGCCTCGAAGCCCTCGCGCCACTCGTTGGTCTCGGGGTCGAAGCCCTCGGGGTACTTGTAGTTGCCCTGCTCGTCGTACTCGGTGAGCATGCCGTAGAGCGCCGGGTCGAACTCGGTGCCCTCGGGGTCGACGCCCTCGTTCGCCTGCTTGAGCGACAGCGAGATGCGGCGACGCTCGAGGTCGATGTCGATGACCTTGACGAAGACCTCTTCGCCGACCGACACGACCTGCTCGGCGAGCTCGACGTGACGGCCCGACAGCTCCGAGATGTGCACGAGGCCCTCGATGCCGTCCGCGACGCGGACGAACGCGCCGAACGGGACGAGCTTCGTGACCTTGCCCGGGGTGACCTGGCCGATCGCGTGCGTGCGCGCGAAGACCTGCCACGGGTCCTCCTGGGTCGCCTTCAGCGACAGCGAGACGCGCTCGCGGTCGAGCTCGACGGAGAGCACCTCGACGGTGACCTCCTGGCCGACCTCGACGACCTCGGACGCGTGCTCGATGTGCTTCCACGAGAGCTCCGAGACGTGGACGAGACCGTCGACGCCACCGAGGTCGACGAACGCACCGAAGTTGACGATCGACGAGATGACACCCTTGCGGATCTGGCCCGGGTGGAGGTTCTGCAGGAAGGTCGAGCGCGACTCGGACTGGGTCTGCTCGAGGAGGGCGCGACGCGACAGGACCACGTTGTTGCGGTTCTTGTCGAGCTCGAGGATCTTCGCCTCGATCTCCTGGCCGAGGTACGGCGTGAGGTCGCGGACGCGGCGCAGCTCGATGAGCGAGGCCGGGAGGAAGCCGCGGAGGCCGATGTCGACGATGAGGCCGCCCTTGACGACCTCGATGACCGAGCCGGTGACGACGCCGTCGTTCTCCTTGATCTTCTCCACGTCGCCCCACGCGCGCTCGTACTGCGCGCGCTTCTTCGACAGGATCAGACGGCCTTCCTTGTCCTCCTTCTGGAGAACGAGGGCCTCGACGGAGTCGCCGACCTCGACGACCTCGCTCGGGTCGACGTCGTGCTTGATGGAAAGTTCGCGGGAGGGGATGACGCCCTCCGTCTTGTAGCCGACGTCGAGGAGGACCTCGTCGCGGTCGATCTTCACGACGGTGCCCTCGATGAGGTCGCCGTCGTTGAAGAACTTGAGCGTCTTCTCGACCGCGGCGAGGAAATCGTCAGCAGATCCGATGTCGTTGATCGCGACCTGCTTGGGCGCCTTGGTCGTTGCGGTTGTCATGTAGTGGATGCTCCGAATGGACAATATCGGGCCCGACGCGGAAAGAGCGTTGTCTTTGGTGGTCCGCGACGGGCAGGCGGACAGGATTGTCACACGAGTGACAGTCCATCCTAGCCGTGCGCGGAGGCATGCGGCAACCCGGGCGTGTCGTGGACCGCCGCTCCACGACCTTCGGAGGGGCGGCGGACGGCGCGCCCGGGCGCGGCGCGCAGTGCGGACGCGCGCGCGCTCAGGCC
>NZ_SDPL01000650.1 GCF_004135055.1 Agromyces binzhouensis
GTCGGTCACGCCGGGCAACGCGTCACGGGCGGCGGCGACCTCGGCCGCCGCATCCGCCGCCCGGCGCTCGGCGCGCTTCAGGCGGCGCAGCGCCATCGACGTCGCACCGTACCTGGCAGCGACCCGGTCGCTCTCCTCGTCGACGCCGGTGACGATGTAGGCGCTCGCGATGAGCACCACCTGGCTCGACAGGTTGAGCCAGATCAGCAGTGCGATGAGGGAACCGAACGAGGCGACCAGCGGGTTGTTCGTCGCCCCGCCGACGAACAGGCTCGACAGCACCTGGAGCACCGTCAGACCCGCGCCGCCCAGGAGCGACCCCGACCACAGCGCTCGGGCGCTCGGTCGGAGTCCGGCGAGCAGTCGGAACAGCCCGGCGATCACCGCGGTGTCGATCGCGAAGGCGACGAGGACCGAGAGCGCGCGCGAGCCGGTGTCGAGCAGCGCACCGCCGAAGGGTCGGCCGAGCCATCCGCCGATCGCGTCGAGTGCCCCGGTGCCGACCACCGTGACGACCGCGCCCGCCACGAGGAGCCCCCCGAAGCCGATCGCGATCAGGAGGTCGCGGAGCAGCTGCCAGAGGAAGAAGCGGTCGTCGTCGGGGCGCCCCGCCAGCTGTCGCAGCGCGATCCGGAGCGAGCGGATCGCGCCGATCGCGGCGCCGACGAGGCCGATGAGGGCGAGCGATCCGGCGATGCTCAGGGTGATGGGCTGGATCAGGGTCTCCGGGTCGATCACCGCCCCCTCGCCGATGAGGCCGGGGATCACCCCGCTCACGGTGGTCACGATCGCGTCGATCGCGTCGGGGTTGCCCGCGAGCCAGATGCCCGCGACCGCGAAGCCGAGGAAGGTGCCGGCGAAGACCGAGAAGAGCGTCCGATAGGTGACGCTGTCGGCGAGCACCGCCCCGTGCTGCTCCTGGTAGAGCAGGAACGCGCGCACAGGCTTGGTGCTCAGCACCCACTGCACGATGCGCGTGACCCGTTCGCGGAATCCGCCGCCGGCGGTGGTCTCCCCCGTCTGCTCGCTCATCCCGTCAGGCTAGCGAGCGCGACGCCCCCGATCAGGGCCTTGACGCGCGCGCCGCCCGGCCTCGCGGCGGACGTGCCGCGCGGTCGGCCTTGGCCTGCGCGC
>NZ_SDPL01000651.1 GCF_004135055.1 Agromyces binzhouensis
CCGGGTTCCTCCCGGGGCTACGCCTGTCTGAGCGTCGCTTGACGATCAATCGCGTCACCCGCTGCGGTGGGTGCTGCGCGGCTGGGAGTTTGCTCGCAGGGCCAACCCCCCAACCCGGGTCGGGCCCTCCGTCTCCCGAAGTTCAGACGTGTGGGCGGTTGTCGGTGTGGCGCGCGCGCCCCGCGTCGCGTGAGCCTGGTCTCCCCCGCGCATCCGCGCTCGCGGCTTCTTCCCGCTCCGCCGTTCCCGCCCTCGCCCGTGCACCCCGGTCCTGGCCTCGCGTCGGCGCCTCCCGGACCGCTGCCTCACCAGTCTTTCTCGGTCCCGTGCCCCGTGGGAACCCACCGCGCCCCCGTGGCGCCCGGGGGTGGGCGCGTCCGCATCTGCTCTGGTCGAGGTTGGCGGTTGAGGGTGTGCGTGCGCCGAGGTGGTGGTCGGTCCCCTGCGGCCGCGGGGTTGTCGGGGTGGCGGTCGACGAGGGCCGGTCGGTCGCCCTGCGGTGGTTGTCTGTGTGTGTTTGGGTCTTGCGCTGGGGGAGGCGGGGTCGACCGCTCGCGGGGTTGGCGCGGTCGCCCGGCGCCGCGCACCCTCCGGCTTGTGTGGAGGGAGAGCGAGGGCGAGAACGGAGAGAGGTGGTATCCCCGGTGGCGTTGCGAGGGAGGGTTTGGCGTCCCGCGTCCGTCCGTCCCTCCCTCCCTCGGTGGGCGCCTTCGCGCCGCACGCGGCCGCTAGGGGCGGTCGGGGCCCGTGGCCCCCGTGGCTCTTCTTCGTCTCCGCTTCTCCTTCACCCGGGCGGTACCCGCTCCGGCGCCGGCCCGCGGGACGCCGCGGCGTCCGTGCGCCGATGCGAGTCACCCCCGGGTGTTGCGAGTTCGGGGAGGGAGAGGGCCTCGCTGACCCGTTGCGTCCCGGCTTCCCTGGGGGGGACCCGGCGTCTGTGGGCTGTGCGTCCCGGGGGTTGCGTGTGAGTAAGATCCTCCACCCCCGCCGCCCTCCCCTCCCGCCGGCCTCTCGGGGACCCCCTGAGACGGTTCGCCGGCTCGTCCTCCCGTGCCGCCGGGTGCCGTCTCTTTCCCGCCCGCCTCCTCGCTCTCTTCTTCCCGCGGCTGGGCGCGTGTCCCCCC
>NZ_SDPL01000652.1 GCF_004135055.1 Agromyces binzhouensis
GGAACCCTCGCGCTCATCGCGGGCGTGCCGCTCGCCACCGCGCTCGGCCAGGCCGTCGGCTGGCGTTGGGCGTTCGGCGTCATCGCCGCCCTCACGCTCGTGGGCGCCGTGGTCGTGCGAGCGGTGCTCCCGGCCGACGCCTCGACCGCGTTGTCGAGGGAGGCCGCCGAGCGCGGGGCCGACGCGTCGACCACCGCGTCCACCGCGACCGCGATCCTCGCGGGCCGTCGCAGCATGCGCGGGGTCGTCGCCGTGAGCGTCGTCACCGCCGTCGTGATGATCGGCCAGTACGCGGCCCTCACCTACGTCGCCCCGTTGCTCACCGACGTCGTCGGCGCCTCCTCCGCGGCGGTTGCCCCGCTGCTGTTCGCGTCGGGGCTCGCCGGTGCCGCGGGCCTCCTCGTCGCCGGCAGTCCGATCGCGCGCGACAGCGTCCGCGCGCTCGTCGGCGCCATGCTGCTGCTCGCCGTCGCGCTCCTCGTGATCGCGGCCGAGCCGGGGCTCTGGCCGGCGATCATCGCCTACACGGTGTGGGGCTTCGCCTTCGGCGCCATCCCGCCGCTGCTGCAGACGCGGCTGCTCCAGGCCGCGCCGCCCGAGCGGCGGGATGCCGCGAGCGCCCTCTACACGACCGCCTTCAACGTCGGCATCGGCGGCGGCGCACTCGTCGGCGCGGTGCTGTTCGACGCCGTCGGCGTGGGTGCGGTGCCGGTCGCCTACGCGGTGCTGCTCGTGGTCGCGATGCTCGTCATGGTGCGCACCTCGCGCGCGGAGCGCGCCCGCGCGCGCGTCGTCGAGGCGTAGCCCTGCGGGCGCGGGCGCCGGTTCAGGCGTAGCGCGCCGTCGCGGTCCACTTGTGGTTCGCGGGCGCGAGGAACTCGACGACGGCGAGCCCCGTTTCGTCGAGCACCACCGTCGCGAACGGGAGTCCGTCGGCGAGCAGTTCGACCTCTGCACGCGGCTCGCCCGCGAGCGAGACCGTGAGGCTCGAGCCGTGCGCGTCGACGACCAGCCCGAGCTCGGCGACGGGCGCAGGCTCGACGGGCGGCTCGGGCTCCGGGGACGGTTCGGGCACCTCCTCCGACTCGGCGACGACTGCCGGCGCCGGCGCCGGCG
>NZ_SDPL01000653.1 GCF_004135055.1 Agromyces binzhouensis
CGCTGGCCGCGCGCATGGCCGGCGACGCGGTCCGCAGGCTCGACGAGGCCGCCGTCGAGGTCCCGGGCGTCGACGACCGCGTCGCCCTCAGCGTGCTCACGCGCCGACTCCGCAGCGGCGTCGCCGGCTTCTCCGCGCCGTTCATCGTCCGCATCGAGGGCGCCGACGGAGTGGAGCTGCCGGTCGAGGCGATCGACGCGCTGTCGTCTGCCGCGATGCAGGCGATGGTGAACAGCGTGCAGCACGCCGACGGCCCGATCGGCCGCGTCCGCCGGGAACTCGAGGTGCGCGGCGTCGGGGCGGGAGGATGCGTGATCCGCGTCATCGACAACGGGTCGGGCTTCGACCCGGCCGCGGTCCCGCCGAGCCGACTCGGGCTCCGGGTCTCGATCGAGGAGCGTATGGCGAACGAGGGCGGTTCGGCGAGGGTCGCGTCCGTTCCCGGCGAGGGGACGACGGTGACGCTCGCATGGCCGGCGGGAGTGCAGGGGAGCGACGGATGATCTCCGTTCCCCGCTGGCTGCTCATGGCGCTCGCAGCGATGTTCTCCGGCTACCACGTCGTGCTCGGCGTCTCGTCGTTGTCGACGGATGTCACGGCCTCGCCGTGGCCGATCATCGTCGCGCTGGTGCTGTACGCCGTCGCGACCGTCCTCAGCCTCTGGCCCGCACGTCGCGCGCGCATGCCGGACTGGCTCGCCGCCCTCGACCTCGCGGTCGGCATCGTGCTGCCGGTGCTCGTCACGAGCCAGCTCGATCCATCGGCGGACAACGGGTACGCGACGTGGTACGTCGCGGCCGTCGGGACGCTGATGACCATCGCGGCCGCGCGTCGGCAGCTGGTCGTCGCGTGGGCGGGCGTCATCGTGCTCGCAGTGCAGACCGTCGTGTGGGCGGGACCGCTCGCACTCGGTCAGCTCGGCGTGATCGGCAGCCTGGTCTGGGTCGGGATCGCCCACATGCTCTCCGCCGCCCTCGCCGGCGCGGCCAGGGCGACCCGGCGCTACGCCCAGGCCGAGCGCGAGGCGGCGGCGTGGCAGGCCGCGCAGGACGCGCACCTGTTCGAGGGCCGCATGCGGCTCGCGCAGACGCAGCGACTGGCCTCGCCGATGCTCCA
>NZ_SDPL01000654.1 GCF_004135055.1 Agromyces binzhouensis
CGCCCGGCGACGGTCTCGACCTGGGCGCGGCTCACCGCCGCGCGGCGTGGGACGAGCCGGCTCGCCCGCAGGTCAGCGCCGACCATCCCCGGCCTCGGCATCGAGCCCGGGGAGGATGCCGTCCTCGACCGCGCGGCGCAGCAGGTCGACCTTCGTCGGGGCGGGCCGCCCCACCTCGACGTACTTCGCGCGGATGCGGTCGAGGTACTCGCGGGCCGTCGAGTGCGCGATGCCGAGCTGCTGGGCCACGAGCTTCAACGGCAGGCCCGACGCGTACAGGTGCAGGACGTCGTGCTCGCGCCGTCCGAGCTGCGCCTTCGCGAAGTCCCGGTCGGCCTCGATGGCGCTCGCCCACTCGACGTTGTTCAGCGCGTCGCCGCGTGCGACCGTCGCGATGGCCGCGATCACGGAGGCCGTCGGCGAGGACTTCGGGATGACGCCGGCCGCGCCCGCTGCGAGCGCCTCGCGCACGGCGGCGACCCGGTCGGCGATGCTGTGCACGAGGACCTGGCTCCCCGTCGCGAGCACGGCGCGGACGTTGTCGGTCACCTTCGATCCGTCGCCGAGCGAGAGGTCGAGGAGCACGACCTTGGGCGGGTCGACCGCCGGGTCGTCGAATGCGGCGAGCAGCGTCGGCACGTCGGCCGTGTCGGCGACGACCTCGTAGCCGGCGTCCCGACACGCGGCGCGGAGCCCGAGCCGGACCGCTTCGTGGTCGTCGACGATCGCGACCGTCGTGGCGACCGTCGCACCCGCCTCGCCCGTCACCGTCGTCACGCGCAGACCCCCGTCACGCCGTCCTCCTGTCGTGCCGGCGCCCGCGCGGACTCGACCACGCGATTCCCGCCGTCCTCACACGATAGCGGCGAACCGGGCGACCGCCTCGACGTGATGCGTGTTCGGGAAGAGGTCGAACGCGCCAAGGGTCTCCAGCTCGTACCCGTTCGCGCGGAACGTCGCCACGTCGCGCGCGAGCGCGACCGGGTCGCAGGCGACGTACACCACCTGGGCCGGTCGCAGCTCCGTCAGCCGCTCGACGACCGCGCGCCCCGCACCGGCACGCGGCGGATCGAGCACGACGGTGGCGCCGCGGAGGCCGCGGGTCGGGGCGT
>NZ_SDPL01000655.1 GCF_004135055.1 Agromyces binzhouensis
TCACCGTGACGGTCGTCGCGCTCGCGGTCGGCCTGGCGGTCCTCGGCGGCCTCCTCGCCGGGGCGATCGGCGGATGGCGCGCGAGCCGGCTCCGCCCCGCCGAGGCGCTGCGCAGCGTCGCCTGACGACTCCGACCGCACCGACGCGCACCGCGCGGCATCCGTCGCCAGACCACCGGACACCGGAAAGGACCACCCGCATGTACACCCTCGAGAACGTCACGAAGACCTATCGACGGAAGGACCGCACGATCCACGCGCTGACGGACGTCAGCCTCACGATCCCGACCGGTCAGCTCGTCGCGATCCAGGGCCCGACGGGCGGCGGCAAGTCCACGCTGCTGCAGATGCTCGGCGCGCTCGACCGTCCGACGTCTGGGCGCATCGCACTCGGCGAGGCCGACCTCTCGGGCATGCCCGATGCGAAGCTCGGCCGGATCCGGGCGAGCGAGATCGGCTTCGTGTTCCAGGGCTTCAACCTCATCCCCACCCTCTCCGCGCGCGAGAACGTCGAGACCGCGCTCGAGCCCCTCGGCGTCCCGACCGAGGAGCGCCGTCGCCGCGCGACCACGGCCCTCGAGTCCGTCGGACTCGGCGACCGCGCGCACCACGTCCCGAGCGAGCTCTCGGGAGGGCAGCAGCAGCGCGTCGCCATCGCCCGCGCGCTCGTCAAGGAACCGGAGGTGCTCCTCGCCGACGAGCCCACCGGCAACCTCGACGAGCAGACGCGCGACGAGATCATGGACCTCCTCGAGGGGCTCCACCGCGACCGCGGGCTCACGGTGGTGATCGTCACCCACGACTCGGCCGTCGCGAGGCGCGCCGAACGTCGGCTGCACCTCACGCACGGAACGGTGACCGAGCGGGCGTAGCCGGCCTCAGATGAGCCCGGTCCGCAGGGCCCAGGCCGCCGCCGCGGCTCGCGAGGGCACCCCCAGTCGGGAGCGGATGTTCGCGACGTGCCGGTGGACCGTGTGGACCGAGAGCACGAGGTGCGCGGCGATCTCGGCATCGGTCTCGCCGCGGGCGACGAGCCGAAGCACCTCGCGCTCGCGTTCGGTGAGGTGCGGTGTCCCGCTCGCCGCCGCGGCCGCGCCGCCGGGCG
>NZ_SDPL01000656.1 GCF_004135055.1 Agromyces binzhouensis
CCGTGGCCGGCGACCGGATGCGCGGCCCGGCGATGGGGTTGCCGCGGCCGACGACCGCACGCGGGCGGGCGGACCCTCGGTGTCGGACCGCGTCGCGAGCCTGCGCCGGGCGATCGGCTCGTTGATGGCCCGTTCGAAGCGCGAGATCCCGCACTACTACCTCAGCACGACGATCGACCTGGGGCCCGCACTCGAGTGGATGCGGCAGGCCAACGCCGGACGGCCGCTCAACGAGCGGCTGGTCCCGGCTGCGCTGCTCCTGGCCGCGAGCGCTCGGGCCGCGCGCGACGTCCCCGAGGTGAACGGCTTCTTCGTGGACGGCGAGTTCCGGCAGAGCTCGGCCGTGCACCTCGGCGTCGCGATCGCGCTGCGCGGGGGCGGTCTCGTGGCTCCCGCCATCCACGACGCCGACCGGCTCACGCCCGACGAGGTGATGGAGTCGCTGCGCGACCTCGTCGCCCGGGCCCGCGCCGGGCGCCTCCACCGCGCGGAGATGGCGGATCCGACGATCACGGTCACGAACCTCGGCGAGCTCGGGGTCGAGTCCGTCTTCGGCGTGATCTACCCGCCGCAGGTCGCGCTCGTCGGGTTCGGTCGCGTGCTCGAGCGGCCGTGGGCGAGGGGCGGCCTCCTCGGCGTCCGCCCGGTCGTGACGGCGACGCTCTCCGCGGACCACCGAGTGAGCGACGGGCTGCGGGGCGGGCGCTTCCTCGCCCGCGTCGACGAACTGCTGCAGAGACCGGAGGAGCTGTGAACGAGACGGATGCCCGGGCGGCCGTGTTCGCCGCCCTCCACGAGATCGCCCCCGACGTCGAGCCGGACGACCTCGACCCGAGCGCCCGGCTGCGTCAGGATCTCGAGCTCGACTCGCTCGACTTCCTCCGGCTGCTGGAGGTCCTCGCCGGTTCGACGGGCGTCTCGACGCCCGAGGACGACTACCGGGACCTCACGACCGTGCAGTCGCTGGTCGACTACATCGCGAAGCGAGGCTGACGCGCCGCACCGCGCCGACCCGACCGGCCGGTCGCTCGGTCGCGACGTCCGACCGGTGCGGCCGGCGCTCGTCACCCGCCCCAGCCGGGTGGCCCTGCGCGTGCCG
>NZ_SDPL01000657.1 GCF_004135055.1 Agromyces binzhouensis
TCGCGCCGATCGGCGACCCGAGCGGTCCGTCGACCGCCCGTGCGGCCGAGCCCGTCGCCGGAGTCCGCGTGAGCGTCGCCCCCGCCGACGGCACCTCCGTGGCCGGCGGCGCGCCGATCGACGTGGTCGTCGAGATCGTGAACGGCGGAGACGGCCCACTCCCGGCCGGGAAGCTCTCGATCGGCGTCGCCGCATCGGGCATCTACGACACCGCCGACCTCGACGCGTGGACGAGCGACGGCGGCCTGCCGGCATCCGCCCGGACCGTCTCCGAGCGCGCCACAGACGCCCTCCCCGTGGGCGCGGCCACGACCCTGCAGTTCACGATCCCCGCCGGAGCCACGGACGCCGGCGACCCGGCCATCGGGCTCGCCGCATCGCTCGAGTCGGGCGGCGCGGATGTCGCGGGCGGCACCACGGCCGTCGCGAACGCGCTCGTGACCGACGACGATCGCCCCGGGCTCGCGATCGTCTACCCGCTCACCGTGCCGGCGGACGAGGGCGGCATCCTCCCCGCCGATCGCCTGGCGTCGTGGACCGGCCCGACCGGGCTGCTCACCCGCCAGCTCGAGGCCGTCTCGGGGGCCGGGGTCGCGGTGGGCATCGACCCGCGCATCCCCGTGTCGATCCGCGCACTCGGATCCTCCGCTCCGGAGTCGGCCGTGTCCTGGCTCGAGGCGCTCGCGGAGATGCCGAACGAGGTCTTCCCGCTCGCCTACGCCGACGCCGACCTCGCCGCGCAGTCGCAGGCCGGGCTCGACGCACCGCTGGAACCGATCGGGTTCGCCGACATCGTCGACCCCGCCGACTTCGCCGAACCGCAGGGCCCGGCCGGTGCGACGACGGCGCCCGGCGAGGCGCCCACCGATGCGGAGCTGCTCGACTGGGACTTCACCCGGACCGACCTCGCCTGGCCGGCCGACGACACCGTGGCATCCGGCGACCTCGACCGCTTCGCGGCCGGCGGGCTGACCACCGCGATCCTGGCTCCCGGGAACGTCGAGCCGACGGGTGGGGCCGCGAACGCGGCCGCGACCATCGACGGGCGCGGGGCGGTCGTCGCCGACGGGCGGCTGCAGGACCCGCTCCGGCTCG
>NZ_SDPL01000658.1 GCF_004135055.1 Agromyces binzhouensis
AAGAAGCTGCCGGCGCAGCGCACGTCGACGCGCGCGGCGCGCGGCGCACCCCCGAAGTCCGATCGGCCGGGGGTCGTCGTCCGCGCCTGGATGGGGCTCGCGCACCTGACCGGAGGCGCAGCCCGAGCGCTCGGCCCGGAGACCCTCGCGAAGGAGGAGCGCCGCGACGGCCTGCCCTTCTTCCTGGTGCTGCTCGCCGTGACGGGCGCCATCGTCGAGTGGTTCTTCATCAACGACCCCGTGGCCCAGACGCTCGACGCGTACACGTTCGGCGGCCTCTTCGGACGCGTGGCGTTCGCGCTGCCGGTCGTGATGCTCATGTTCGCCGTGTGGCTGTTCCGGCACCCGAGTTCGGTGCACGACAACACGCGCATCGGCATCGGCCTCGGGATGCTGCTCATCACCGTCTCCGGGCTGTGCCACCTGTTCGGCGGCCAGCCGTCGCCGAGCGAGGGCATGCCCGTGCTGGCCGGCGCCGGGGGCATCCTCGGCTGGATGCTCGCCGAGCCGCTGATCCTCCTCCTCACCGATGTCGGCGCCGCCATCGTGATCGCGATCCTCGCGGTCCTCTCGCTCCTCATCCTCACCAAGACGCCGCCGAACCGGATCCCGCAGCGCTTCCGGGAGCTGTACGTGTGGCTGTTCGGTGCGATCGACGGCGAGGCCGACGGCGCGGCGGCCGAGGACGCCGCGACCGAGGCGAAGCCGAAGCGCCGGTCGAGGGCGGGCCGCTCCGAGCAGGTCGAGCTCGACGGCATCGACGACGAGGCGCCCTCAGGCGGGCTGCTGCCCTGGTGGCGCCGCAACGCGTCCAACCGCGAGGAGGACCCCGAGTTCACCGACGCGGGCGCCGACGGCATCACCGAGGTGTTCGGCGAGGGCTCCGCCGCGGGCAGCTTCGAGACGCCCCTCGAGGGGGTTCGGCCCGCCGATCCGTACGGCGCGGGCGTCATCGACGACCTCGAACGTGCCGAGTCCGCGCTGCTGCGCTTCACCGGCGAGGTCGCAGGGGACGGCACGGGCCTCCGTGGCGACGACGCCGGGGCGACCGAGGTCCTCGCGCCCGCCGGCGCCGTGGCCGGGCTCG
>NZ_SDPL01000659.1 GCF_004135055.1 Agromyces binzhouensis
CGATCGCGTCGCGGTAGCGGGAGGCCGCGGCATCCGCCTCGCCCTGCCGGCGCAGCAGGTCGGCCTGGGCCGCCGGCAGGAGGTGGTAGCCGTCGAGCCGGCCGGATGCCTCGAGCAGGGCGAGATCGTCGAGGCCCGCCTGCGGCCCGAACGCCATGCCGCGCGCGATCGCGCGGTTGAGCGTCACGAAGGGCGAGTCGGCGAACATCGCCAGCGCGTCGTAGCGGGCGACGATCGCGGGCCAGTCCGTCTCGTCGGCGGTGCGCGCCTGCGCGTGGACGGCCTGGATCTCCGCCTGCAGGCGGTACGGCCCGGCAGGGGCGGGACCTGCGCCTCCCGCCGGTGTCGCGGTCGCGAGCAGCGCGAGGCCCTCGCCGATCTCGGCGGCGTCCCACGTCGCGCGATCCTGTTCGGGCAGCGGCACGAGGTCGCCGCCGGTGTCGATGCGCGCCGCGGAGCGCGCGTGCTGGAGCAGCATGAGCGCGAGCAGCGCCCGCGCCTCGTCGGCGTCGGGCAGCAGCCCCACGAGGAGCCGGGTGAGCCGGATGGCCTCGACGGCGAGGTCGAGGCGCTGGAGGTCGTCGCCGTGCGAGGCGAGGTAGCCCTCGTTGGCGATCAGGTAGAGCACCGCCAGCACCCCGTCGAGGCGCTCGGGGAGCAGGTCGGCGGTCGGCACGCGGTACGGGATGCCGGCGTTCCGGATCTTGCGCTTCGCGCGCGAGATGCGCTGCCCCATGGTCGCCTCGGGCACGTGGAACGCGCGCGCGATCTCACCGGTGTCGAGGCCGCCGACCGTGCGGAGCGTCAGCGCGACGCGCGACTCCATGGGGAGCGAGGGGTGCGCGCACGTGAACACGAGGCGCAGCCGGTCGTCCCAGGCGGGCTCGTCGTCGGCGACGACGTCCGCCGGGTCGGGCGGGCCGTCGGCACCCCCGGAGGCGTCCTGCATCGCGATCCACTCCCTGACCTTGTCGGCCTCGACGCCGCGCCGACGCAGCCGATCGAGCGCGAGGTTGCGGGCCGCGGTCGTGAGCCACGCACCCGGGTTCCGCGGCACGCCGTCGCGCGGCCAGGTCAGCGCCGCG
>NZ_SDPL01000066.1 GCF_004135055.1 Agromyces binzhouensis
CGCCGAGCGTGCGCACGCCGCCGGCGGCGGCCCCGGCGCCTGCGCTGCTCGCCTCGGGGGTCGTCGGCTCGGCCGGATCGGGCACGGCCGAGCCGACGGAGATCGCGGCGGGGTCGTCCGCGACCGGGTCGCCGGCGGGGGAACCGGGGACCGGGCCGTCCTCGGCGAGGGAACCGGGGACGAAGGTGTCGACGATCGGGGTCTCGACGACGGGGGGCACCGGCTCGGCCGGATCGGGCACGGTCGAGTCGGACGAGGTGGGGTCGGGTGTCGCTGGGGCGGTGAACGTCGACCGGGCGGTCCCGGGCCGGGTCGCCCCCAGCGGCACGGCCTCGAGCTCGGGCTCGGGCAGGTCGAGTCCGGCGCGCACGGCGGCGAGCGCCGCCCTGCGACGTTCGTCGGAGTCGGCGCTTCCGGGAGGCTGCGTCAGGTCGAAGTCGCGCGCGGCATCCGGCTCGGGGGCTCGGTACGTGGATCGACGGTGGGCAGGCAGGAGGAGGTTTCGTGGCACGAGGCGTGTGGGTGTTCCGTGTCGGCATTTCGGGGGACACCGCAGTCCATCATGCGATCTTGTGAGGATCCCTCGCGCGCACTGGGAGGACCGTGAGAGCGCGATCATGCGCGCCGTCGCGCGCCTGACTCACGCGGCCCGGCTGCGGCGCGCGCGTCGCGCCATCGCGACCCCGGCGAGGACCAGCGGCACGAGCACCACCATCGCCACGAGGTTCACGCCCGCGAAGCCGGCGAGTCCGAGCACGACGCCCGAGAGAGCCGCGGATGCGGCCGCGGCGACGTTCATCGCGGCATCCGTCGCCCCCTGCAGCGCCACCCGCGATGCCGGTTCGACCGTCGTCGTGAGCAGCGTCGAGCCGCCGATGAGCGCCGCGGACCAGCCGAGGCCGAGCAGCCCGAGCGCGACCGGGATCAGCACCATGGAGTCCCCGGGGGCGAAGATGCCGATGAGCGTCGCGGCGAGCAGGATCGCACCGCCCAGGGCGATCACGCGCGGCGCGCCGATCCGATCGACGAGCCACCCCATGAGAGGGCTCGCCGCGTACATGCCCAGGATGTGGATGCTGATGACGACGCCGACCATGGCGATCGGCACGCCGTGGCCGGTCATGTGCACCGGCGTCATGACCATCACGCCCACCATCACGGTGTGCGCGCACACGATGGCGAGGATCGCGAGCCGGCCGCGCGCGTCGCGGAAGGCCGCGCGGAACGCCGGCCACGACCCGACCCGCTCGCTCGACCCCGAGGAGGTCCCGTCGGCGACGAGGCGGCCGGCCCGCGGCAGCCGCAGCACGGCCGCGGCGATGAGCGTCGCGATCGCGAACACCGCACCGGAGAGCACGAACGGCCCGACGAGCGCGGGAAGCCCGGCGGCCTGGCCGAGATCGTCACCGGTCGACGAGAGCAGCGGGCCAGCCACCGACCCGATGGTCGTCGCCCAGAGCACGAGCGACATCGACCGCGCCTCGAACCCGGGCGCGGCGACCTCGGTCGCCGCGAAGCGCGCCTGGAGGCCCGCCGCGGTGCCCGCGCCGAACGCGGCGAGGCCCAGGAACACGACCGGCACCATGCCCGTCGACGCGGCCACGACGATGAGCACCGCGCCGACCGCCGAGGACGCGTATCCCATCGCGAGGGCGACGTGCCGGCCGGATCGCACCGCCAGCCTGGCGAGCGGGATCGCCGCGATCGCCGCGCCGAGCACGCTGGCCGATTGCGAGAGGCCGCCCAGGGCGGGGACGCCCGTCAGGTCGGAGACGAGGATCGCCGCGAGCGCCATGCCGGTCGCGACGCCGATGCCCGCGAGGAGCTGGTTGACGATCAGGAGGCCGAGTTGGAGCCCGGCCCGGCGCGGCGCCGACTCGGTCGGCGGCATCCGCCCGGCTGCACCCGCCTCCTCGACCCCGGACGAGGAGGCGGCGGGCGTCTCCGCCCCGGATGCGCCATCGATCGCGTCAGCCATAGTTCGGTGCCGCCGGAAGGCCGAAGAACTCCTCGAGCGTGGTCACGCCCTTCTCGTGCATCTCGTTCGAGAGGTCGGTGCCGATGTAGCGGAAGTGCCACGGCTCGTACTGGTAGCCGGTGACCTCGACCTTGTCGGCCGGGTAGCGCAGCAGGAAGCCGAAGCGGTGCGCGTTGTCGCGGAGCCACTGCCCCTCGGGGGTGTCGCCGAAGCAGACGGCGAGGGAGCAGTTGCCCGACTCCGGGCCGATGTCGATCGTCAGCCCGGTCTGGTGCTCGCTGAATCCCGGGCGCGCGGTGAGCTCGTCGTCGTTGTCGTAGATCCGCTCCTGGGCCTCGTACGACCGGTACGCGCTGTTGGAGGCGAGCGAGAGGCCCGCCTCGGCGGAGGCGGCCTGGAACATCTCGACCACCGCGTCGGCCGCCTCAGCACGCATGAGGGGCTCCCACGTGTGCGGGACCGGCACGACGACGAGGTCGGACGGTTCGTAGTCCATCGGGTTCAGCGGGCGGAGCTTGTCCACGACGACCCAGATGCTGTCCGGATCGTCGATCGAGTGCGCGTTCCTGTCGAAGGTGTCGACCGGCGTCGGCGTCGCCGTCGCCGTCGGCGCGGGGCGCGGTGTCGCCGTGGGCGTCGGCGACGGCGTCGCCGTCGGGCCCGCGGAGTCGGCGGACGGGGCGAACGCCACGATCGCCCACACGGCGACGGCAGCGACCAGGACCATTCCGATGAGCGCAGCGATCAGGCGGTTGCGACGGACGCGCGGGGACGGTCCGGTTCCGGACGACGTCACCCGGCGAGCCTCCAGTAGTAGACCTCGGCGCCGGGGTGCTCCTCGGTGATGGCGACGTCGACGTCGCGGTAGGCGCTGTCCTTCGTGTGGCCGGCGAACGCGATGCGCACCTCGCCGTCGCCGCGCTCGATGCGCGTCACGATCCCGGTGTGATCGCGGTCGCCCGAGCGGTCCCAGTCGAACTGGACGATGTCGCCGAGCCGGACCTGGTCGCGGTCGCCGTCGTCGAGCGGAGTCGCGAGTTCGGGGTGCGCGGAGAGCCAGGCGTGCATCGCGGTCGAGCTGCGCCACGATGCGGTCGACGAGTACGGGTCACCGCCATGGTGCCATTCGTCGGTCTGCTCCCATCCGCGCGCGACCAGGGCCTGGCTGGCGAAGTTGACGCAGTCGTTGCCTTCCAGCACGCCCCACTCCTCGATGTTGTAGTCCGACCAGTATGCGAGGGCGTAGTCGAGTTGCGCCAGCACGGCGGGGTCGCTGGTCCGATCGGCGACGAGATCCGCGTCGGCCTCGGCGACGTCCGAGCCGGTGCCGTCGCCTTCGGCGTCGCCGTCGTCGCCGTCCTCGAAGTCGGGCTCCCCGCTCCGCGTCGGTGACGCCGAGTCGGCCGAGGCGACCTGCGGGGGCAGCGGCGGGACGCCGGCGCATCCGACGAGGCAGATCGTGCCCAGCGCGGTGACGCCGATGAGGGTCGCCACGGCGCGACGTCGAGGAGTTCGGGTACGTGGCACGGGATCACGTTAACCGCGACGCCTCGGAGGACGCCGGGAGCGGGCTGCGTGCGAGCGGTGGATCTGCGATGCGGCGATGCGGGGCGTCCGACTCCCCGATCGGCGGGTTCGATCACGCCGCGGTCACGATCGCGGAACTGTGAGAGCGCTCTCTTGACAGATCGAGGGGTGACTGCCTAGCATCGTGAATCGCATCGTGAGAGCGCTCTCACCGGAGAACGACTGCGCTCGAGCGACGCGCCCGCAATCCGTTTCCACGCACACAAGGGAGTGACCGTGATGCTTTCACGACGCACCAAGGCGATCGCCGCCCTCGCAGGCGCCGCATCGTTCGCCCTCATCGCCACCGGCTGCGCCGCGAGCGATGACAGCGCATCCGACGACGGCGGCCCGATCGAGCTGACCGTCGCCACGTTCAACAACTTCGGCTACACCGATGAGCTCCTCCAGGAGTACATGGACGAGCACCCGGACGTGACGATCGTCCACAACGTCGCCGCCGAGTCCGGCGACGCCCGCGCCAACTACTTCCAGAAGCTCGGCAAGGGCGGCCTGGCCGACGTCGAGGCGGTCGAGATCGACTGGTTCGCCGAAGCCATGCAGTACTCCGACCTGCTCGCCGAGGCGCCCGACAGCGTCAAGGGCCGCTGGCTCGACTGGAAGGAGGCCGCCGCGACGGACGCCGACGGCCGCCTGATCGGCTTCGGCACCGACATCGGCCCGCAGGGCATCTGCTACCGCTCCGACCTGTTCGAGGCCGCGGGCCTGCCGAGCGACCGCGAGGGCGTCGCCGACCTCTTCGACGGCGACTGGGAGCACTTCCTCGACGTGGCGGACCAGTACCGCGAGGCGACCGGCAAGCCCATGATCGACTCGGCGAACTCGGTGCTCCAGGGCATCGTGAACCAGATCGAGTACACGTACACGGAGCCGGACGGCACCGTGATCGCCACCGAGAACCCCGAGATCGCGGACGCGTACCAGCTCGTCACCGAGCGCGCCATCCCGAACTCGGCGTACTCGGGCCAGTGGTCGGACGACTGGTTCGCCTCGATGGCGAACGGCGAGTTCGCCACCATGCTCTGCCCCGGCTGGATGCTCGGCGTGATCTCCGGCAGCGCCGCGGATGTCGAGGGCTGGGACGTCGCCGACGTCTTCCCGAACGGCGGCGGCAACTGGGGCGGGTCGTACCTGACCGTCCCCGCCGACGGCGAGAACGTCGAGGCCGCCCTCGAGCTCGCGGACTGGCTGACCAGCCCCGAGACGCAGATGAAGGCCTTCGCGAACGCGGGCACCTTCCCGAGCCAGCTCGACGCCCTCGAGAGCGATGAGCTCGCGAGCGCGACCAACGAGTACTTCAACGACGCGCCGAGCGGTGAGATCCTCTCGAACCGCGCCGCAGCCGTGTCGGTCGCCCCCTACAAGGACGCCGACTACTTCAAGTACCACGACGCGCTCCAGAACGCGGTCAACCGCGTGTTCGACGGTGCCGAGGACCAGCAGTCCTCGTGGAACACCTGGGTCGCCGAGGTCGAGGCCTTCTAGGCCGACACGGTGGTGCGGGTCGGCCCCGGCCGGCCCGCACCACCCACCCCGACGCATCCATCCACCGATTCGGAGCCATCGTGACCACGACGCAAACGCGCCCCCCGGCGTCGGCGACTGAGCCGGCCGCCGCCCCGCCCGCCGGCCGCCCGGTCCGGGTGCTCGGATTCCGCCAGAACCTCAGCCGGTGGGACCTCAAGCTCTCGCCGTACCTCTACATCTCGCCGTTCTTCATCATGTTCGCGGTCGTGGGACTCTTCCCGATCGGCTACACGGCGGTCATCTCGCTCATGGACTGGGACCTGGTCCGCAACTCCGGCGAGTTCATCGGCTTCGGCCAGTACGTCTGGATCCTGCAGAACCCGCAGTTCTGGACGGCGCTGCGCAACACCTTCAGCATCTTCCTGCTCTCGAGCGTGCCGCAGCTCATCGTCGCGATCTTCATCGCCGCGATGCTCGACCGCAACATCCGCGGCAAGACGTTCTGGCGCATGAGCGTGCTCGTGCCCTTCGTCATGGCGCCGGTCGCGGTCGCCCTGATCTTCAGCAACATGTTCGGCGACGTCCACGGGCTCGTGAACGGCATCCTCACCGACATCGGCCTCCCCGCCGTCCCGTGGCACAAGGACCCCTTCTGGAGCCACGTCGCCATCGCGACGATGGTCAACTTCCGCTGGACGGGCTACAACACCCTGATCCTCCTCGCAGCGATGCAGGCGATCCCGCGCGACTACTACGAGGCGGCCACCGTCGACGGCGCCGGCGCCTTCCGGCAGTTCACGAGCATCACGCTCCCCTCGCTCAAGGCGACGCTGATCTTCGTCATCATCACCTCGACCATCGGCGGCCTGCAGATCTTCGACGAGCCGCGCATGTTCGACAACACCGGCGAGGGCGGCCCCGCCCAGCAGTGGCTCACCATCACGCTGTTCCTCTACAACATCGGCTGGGGCGAGTGGAACTTCGGCCGGGCCGCGGCGCTCGCGTGGATCCTCTTCCTCATCATCATCCTCATCGGCCTGATCAACCTCGCCGTGACGCGGACCCTCGTCCGCGACGAGGGCATCCGCGCCCCGAAGGCGCGCAAGAAGCAGAAGGGAGTGCGCGCATGAGCTCCCTCAACTCCCCCGCCGCACTGTCCATCGTCGAGTCGAGCATCCCGGACACGCCGCGGCGCAGGCACAACCGGACGACCCGGATCAAGGGCCGCCGGGCGGGCTTCTGGGTGTACGCCGGCCTCGTCGTCGTCCTCATCGGGTCGGTGTTCCCCTTCTACTGGTCGTTCCTGATCGGTTCGGGCGACTCGACCACGATCAACGACCCGGACTTCTCCTGGTTGCCCGGAGGCAACTTCATCGCCAACGCGACCACCGTGGTGACCGACCCGGCCGTGAACTTCTGGCCGGCCCTGTGGAACTCGATCTACAGCTCGGCGCTGATCGCCGCAGCCGTCGTCGTCACCTCGACGCTCGCGGGCTGGGCCTTCGCCAAGCTGCACTTCCGAGGATCGAAGCCCCTGCTCGTGTTCGTGGTCGCCACGATGGCCGTTCCGATGCAGCTCGGCGTCGTGCCGCTCTACATCCTGTTCGCCGACCTCGGCTGGACCGGTCAGATCGGCGCGATCATCATCCCGGCGATCACCAGCGCGTTCGGCGTGTTCTGGATGACGCAGTACCTCCGCCAGTCGGTGCCCGACGAGCTCATCGAGGCCGCACGCGTCGACGGCGCATCCATGATCCGCACGTTCTGGACGATCGGCGTCGTCGCCGCCCGCCCGGCCGCCGCGATGCTCGGCCTCTTCACCTTCGTCACGGCCTGGAACAACTTCTTCTGGCCGTTCATCGTGCTCGACCGCAGCGACCCGACGCTGCCCGTCGCCCTGTCGCTGCTGCAGTCGAACCACTTCGTGGACTACTCGATCGTGCTCGCGGGCGTGCTGCTGTCGACCATTCCCCTCCTCCTGCTGTTCGTCGTCGCCGGCAAGCAGCTCGTCTCAGGAATCATGCAAGGAGCCGTCAAGGGATGACCACGATCCAGCCCATCACCGCCACGACGCCGGATGCCGCGGCCGCCGGCGCACCGTCGGCCGTGCGTCGCTTCCCGGAGGGCTTCCTCCTCGGCGCTGCCGCCGCCGCCTACCAGATCGAGGGCGCCGCCCACGAGGACGGTCGCACGGACTCGATCTGGGACGCCTTCAGCCGCGTGCCCGGAGCCGTCATCAACGCCGACAACGGCGACGTGGCGTGCGACCACTACCACCGCTACCGCGACGACGTCGCGCTCATGCGCGAGCTCGGCCTCGACACCTACCGGTTCTCGACGTCGTGGGCGCGCGTGCACCCCGACGGCGGGCTCGTCAACCCGAAGGGCGTCGACTTCTACTCGCGCCTCGTCGACGAGCTCCTCGAGCAGGGCATCCTGCCCTGGCTCACCCTCTACCACTGGGACCTGCCGCAGGCCCTCGAGGAGCAGGGCGGCTGGGCGAACCGCGACACCGCGTTCCGGTTCCGCGACTACGCGCTCACGATGCACGACGCCCTCGGCGACCGCGTGAAGGTGTGGACCACACTCAACGAGCCGTGGTGCTCGTCGTTCCTCAGCTACACCGGCGGTGCGCACGCCCCGGGTCGGCAGGACGTCGATGCCGGCCTCCGCGCGGCGCACCACCTCATGCTCGGCCACGGGCTCGCGGTCCAGGCGCTGCGGGAGCGCGACGCGTCGCTCGAGCTCGGCATCACGCTGAACCTCACGGTCGCGAAGCCCGTCGACCCGTCGCACCCCGGCGACCTCGACGCGGCCCGCCGCATCGACGGGCAGTTCAACCGGGTGTTCCTCGACCCGATCTTCCGCGGCCACTACGCCGGGGACCTGCTCGCGGACGTCGGCCACCTCGGCCTGCGCGACGCCGTCCGGCCGGGCGACCTCGAGATCATCTCGGCGCCGATCGACGCGCTCGGCGTGAACTACTACCACGGCGAGTACGTCAGCGACCGGCCGGCGGCGCAGCCGCTCGAGGGGCAGGCCCCCACCGATCGGCCGACCCGGTCGCCGTTCCCCGCCGCCGACGGCGTGCACTTCCACTCGCAGGGCCTGCCGAGGACGGTGATGGGCTGGGAGGTCCAGCCCGACGGCCTGCGCGAACTGCTCGGACGCGTGCACCGCGAGTACACGGGGCCGGCGGGAGTGCGCCTGTTCGTCACCGAGAACGGCGCCGCCTACGACGACGAGGTCGCCGAGGACGGCGCGGTGCACGACGTGGAGCGCACCGACTTCCTGCTCGCGCACCTCGACTCGATCCTCGACGCGATCGAGGAGGGCACTCCGGTGCACGGCTACTTCTACTGGTCGATCCTCGACAACTTCGAGTGGGCCTGGGGGTACGACAAGCGGTTCGGCATCGTCCGCGTCGACTACGACACCCAGGAGCGCACGATCAAGGACAGCGGGCTCGCCTACCAGCGGGTCATCCGCGACCGCGGCCTGCCCGCGGAATCGGCCCGCTGACCGGACCCGGACGAGCCGCACCGGACCCGCCGCCCAGACCCTCACGGAAATAGACTGACGAGCATGACGGGGATGATCGGAGCCGGAGCGCGGTCGGCTGCGCCGACCCTGGAGATGGTCGCGCGCGAGGCCAACGTGTCGCGCGCGACGGTCAGCCGCGTCGTCAACGGCTCGCCCAAGGTCTCCCCCGAGGTCGTCCGGGTCGTCAACGCCGCCATCGCGAAGCTCAACTACGTCCCGAACCGCGCGGCGCGATCGCTCGCGAGCCGCACGTCCGGGGCGATCGCGCTGGTCGTGCCGGAGGACACCACGCGGTTCTTCGGCGACCCGTACTTCGCCTCGATCGTGCAGGGCATCACCCGGCGGCTCGACGACAGCGAGTACCTGCTGAACCTGCTGCTGTCCACGAGCGACCCGGCGCGCAAGACCGTGCGCTACCTCCGCTCGGGGGTCGTCGACGGCGCCCTCGTCGTGTCGCACCACGAGGGCGACCACCAGCTCCACGAGGCCGCCCACCAGATGCCGATGGTCTTCGGCGGCCGTCCGCCGAACATCACCGAGTCCGACATCTTCGTCGACGTCGACAACCTCGAGGGCGGCATGACCGCGACCGAGCGCCTGCTCGCGATCGGCCGGCGGCGCATCGGCACGATCACCGGTCCGCTCGACATGCCGGCCGCCGTCGACCGGCTCGAGGGCTTCCGCCGCTCGATGGAGACCGCCGGCCTGCCCGCGGACGCCGTCGAGGTCGCCGACTTCACGGTCGCCGGAGCGGTCTCCGCGACCCGTCGCCTGCTCGATCGGGTCCCCGACCTCGATGCCGTCTTCGTCGCGAGCGACCTCATGGCCACCGGCGCGCTCGCCGTGCTGCGCGAGCGCGGACGGCACGTGCCCGAGGACGTCGCCGTGGTCGGCTACGACGACAGCCCCGCCGCCACGTCGTCGGCGATCCCGCTGACGACGGTCTACCAGCCGTCCGAGGAGATGGGCTACATGATGGCCGACCTGCTCGTGCGCCTGCTCGCCGGCGAGGACGTGCCGCACCGCAACATCATGCCGACGCGCCTGGTGCGCCGGCAGTCGGCCTAGGGCCCGCGGAACGTCAGGCGTCGAAGCGGATGCCCGCGGCATCCGCGAACCGGCGGCGCATGACCTCGATCGCGTCGGCGTGCTCGTCGATGAGCACGAACCGTCGACCGAGCGAGCGAGCGACCGCGCCCGTCGTGCCCGAACCGGCGAACGCGTCGAGCACCCAGTCGCCCGGCCGGCTCGACGCCTGCACGATGCGGCGCAGCACGCCCTCGGGCTTCTGCGTCGGGTAGCCGGTCTTCTCGCGGCCCGTCGGTGAGACGATCGTGTGCCACCAGACATCCGTCGGCAGCTTGCCCCGCGCCGCCTTCTCGGGCGTGACGAGCCCGGGGGCCATGTAGGGCTCGCGGTCGACCGCCTCGGAATCGAAGAAGTACGACGCGGGGTCCTTCACGTAGACGAGGATCGTGTCGTGCTTGGTCGGCCAGCGCCGCTTCGACTTCCCGCCGTAGTCATAGGCCCAGATGAGCTCGTTGAGGAAGCACTCGCGGCCGAACAGCGCGTCGAGCAGCACCTTCGCGTAGTGCGCCTCGCGGTAGTCGAGGTGCAGGTAGAGCGTGCCGTCGTCGGCGAGCAGCCGCCACGCCTCGACGAGCCGCGGCTCGAGGAAGCCCCAGTAGTCGTCGAACCGGTCGTCGTAGCGCAGCAGGTCGCCGCGGATCCGCTCGTAGCGATTGCCGGCGAAGCCGGTGATCGAGAGCCGTCGGGTCGGCACCGGGTCGGCCTGCGACACCGGCGGGGCGGATGCCTCGGCCGCCGCATCCGCCCCGCCCCGCCGCACGTGGCGCAGCGACTGCCGCGCCTGCGACCGCCCCGTGTTGAACGGCGGGTCGAGGTAGACGAGCGTGAACCGGCCGTCGGGGAACGCCCGCAGCACGTCGAGGTTGTCGGCGTGGATGACGCGGTCGGGTTCGTCGGCGGACACCGCTCAAGTCTGCCAGCGCTCCCCATGGGCCGGGTCAGTGCGCGTGCACGTGTCGGTCCCGTGCGGGCGCTGCAGCAACCGGGTCGTCGCCGACGGCGCCGTCCGCCTCCGACAGCGCGCCCGCCGAGTGCGCGAGCCTGCCTCCGACGATCGTGAGTTCGGCGTGTTCGCGGAGCAGGCCCGACGGATCGTGCGCATGGTCGTACAGGTCTCCGGACCACACCACGAGGTCGGCGTCCGTGCCGGGCGCCAGGCGACCGCGTGACGACTCGAGGTGCCAGGCGCGCGCGCCGCCGACCGTGTAGGCCTCCAGCGCGCGGTCGAGGCCCACGCGCTCGGGCGCCGTCCAGG
>NZ_SDPL01000660.1 GCF_004135055.1 Agromyces binzhouensis
TCGGCGTCGGCGAGCGCGCGCTCGACGGAGTCGCACAGCGACGCGATGCGGGAGCTCCAGGTGCGGCGCTCCGCCGCCGTGGCCCGACCGGCGTCGTCGATGCGCTGCTGCAGCAGGAAGGCCTCGCGCAGCCATCCGCGCGCACGGTCGACCGTCTCGCCCAGTCCGCGGGCCGCCTCGGGCCCGAACTGCGCCTCCGCGAAGCGGATCTCCTGCACCGCGTCGCGCACGGCCTCGTCGGCGCCGACCAGGCGCGCCTTGGCGGACGTCTCGAGTTCGCGCGCCGCCGCGGCATCGTGCGCCTCGCGTCGCGCGCCGAGCCGGCGGAACCCGATCACGCCGGCGACGAACGCGAGCGCGGCGGTGCCGAACACGACGAGGGAGGGCAGCCAGTCGGCGGCGTCGGCCATGGTCGGGAGCCTACCGGGACCGTCGGCGACCTCACCGAGCGGTCGCCGTGCGACGCCCGTGAATCCGGCGCGGCCACTTGGACGCGCCATCCGTCGCCCCTATGGTCGTGCCATGCGGGTGCTGCTGAAGCTGACCCTGGACTGCGATGCGGATGCCGCGTGGCGCGCGATCCGCAGCCCGGCCGTGCTGCGCGAGGTGGTCGCGCCGTGGCTCGACTTCGAGTCGCTCGAGGCCGAGGGCTTCCCGGCGACGTGGCCCGAGGGGCCGCACCGGATGCGCGCGCTCGCGTTCGGCATCGCCCCGAGCGGCGAGGAGTACGTCGACGTGTCGTACCCGGGCGGGCTGCCCCCCGGCGTGCGGATGCTCCGCGACGGGGGCGGCGCCGTGACCGGGCCGCTCTCGGCGTTCCGGCACTGGGACCACCGCATGGCGATCTCGCCGCTTCCCGACGGGCGGACGCTCTACCGAGACCAGCTGCGTGCGAGCGCCGGGGCCCTCGACGCCCTCTACTGGTACCCGACGTGGGCGTTCTGGCAGTACCGGGGCCGGCGGCTGCGGCAGCTCGCGCCGACGTGGGCGTACGACCCGCCGGGCACGGCCGATGCCGAGCGCACCGAGGCGGTGAGGACCGCGCGGGCCGCTCGCGGCGGAGACGCGGCCGAGTCGATC
>NZ_SDPL01000661.1 GCF_004135055.1 Agromyces binzhouensis
GCCGCAGCTCGTCCGCCTCGTCGAGGAGGGCGAGGCCGACCTCGTGCTCGGTCGGCGGCGACCGACGAGCGGGTCGGCGTGGCCGATCCACGCGCGGCTCGCGAACCGCGTGCTCGCCGCGCGGATGACGCGCCGCACCGGAACGACGCTCCACGACCTCGGCCCGATGCGCGTCGCCCGCACCGCGCGACTGCAGGCGCTCGGCATCCGCGACCGCCGCAGCGGGTTCCCGCTCGAGATGGTGCTGCGGGCCTCGGCCGACGGATGGCGCATCCGCGAGGTCGACGTTCCCTACCGGCCCCGCGAGGGGCGGTCCAAGGTGACCGGCACCGTGCGCGGCACGCTCACGGCGATCGGCGACATGTCCCGCATCTTCCGCGAGGTGCACCCGTGACCGTCGTCGCCGTCATCGCCAAGGAGTGCCGGCCGGGCCGCGTGAAGACCCGGCTCAGCCCGCCGTTCACGCCGGAGGAGGCCGCCGTGCTCGCCGCGGCCGCCCTCGACGACACGCTCGACGTCGTCGCCGCGCTGCCCGTCGACCGACGCGTGCTCTACTTCGACGGCGACGCGGTGCCCGACGCGGCGGCCGGCTTCGACCTCCTCGCCCAATCGCCGGGCGAACTCGACGAGCGGCTCGCGCACCTGTTCGACACGCTCGGCGAACCGACGCTCCTCGTCGGCATGGACACGCCGCAGCTCACGGCCGAGCACGTCGCGGCCGCACTCGGGATCGGCGACGGACGCGACGCACCGGCCGACGCCTGGCTCGGCCCGGCCGCCGACGGCGGATTCTGGGCGCTCGCGATGCGCGAGCCCGACGGCGGGGTGATCCGCGGCGTGCCGATGTCGCGCGACGACACCGGACGCCGTCAACTCGAACGGCTCGAGTCGGCCGGGCTCGTCGTCGGCCTGCTCGACGAGCTCACCGACGTCGACACGGCCGACTCGGCGGCATCCGTCGCCCTCGCCGCACCGGGCACCCGGTTCGCCCGGCTGCATCGCGCGCTCACGGGGGGCCGGCGATGAGCGCCCCACCGTTCCGACCGGCGCCGACGACGACTGCGCCGTCCGCACCGGGA
>NZ_SDPL01000662.1 GCF_004135055.1 Agromyces binzhouensis
GCCGCGGCATCCATCGAGCGGACCGCCGCGTCGTGGTCGACCGCGCGCGTGCGCGCCGGGTCGCCGCCGCCCGCGCCCGCCGACCAGACGACCGCGTCGTGCCCCGCGATCAGCTCGGCGAGACCCGCGACGTCGAGGGCCTCGACATCCGCCACGACCGGGTTCGCACCCGTCGCGCCGACCTCGGCGGCGTGCTCGGGGTTGCGGATGACCGAGTCGACCTCGTCGCCGCGATCCGCCAGGATCCGCGCGAGCTGCAACGCGACCCGACCGTGCCCACCGATGACCAGCACCTTCGCCATGTCCAGCCTCCCCGCCGTTCGACACCCCAACGCTACCCACGGATGACTCGGCGGGCCACCGTCGGATCCGGGCGGGCGGATGGTGGCGCACACCCGGCCGGCGCGCCAGAATGAGGCAACGGACACACGGAGGTGCGCATGTCGGTCGAAACGGTGCTCTGGGGGGCCATCTTCGGGATCATGGCGGTCGGCGGGGTCGGCCTCGCGGCCTGCCTGTGGGTGTTCGCACGCGCACCGAAGCAGTGACGCCCCACGACGCCGTCTCCGGGGCGCCCACGCGACCGTGACGACGCTGCGGAGCGCCGGGGTGCTGCTCCACCGCCGCACGCCCGGGCTCGAGGTCTTCATCGCGCACATGGGCGGGCCGTTCTGGGCCGGTCGGCACGAGCGCGCGTGGTCGATGCCGAAGGGCCTCATCGACCCGGGCGAGGACCCGCGGGACGCGGCGTTCCGCGAGTTCGCCGAGGAGGTCGGAGTGCCCGCGCCCGACGTCGACTACGTCGACCTCGGCACCGTCCGGGCGTCGGCCAAGAAGGTGCTGCACGTCTTCGCGGGCGAGGCGCCGGGCTTCGAGCTCGACGAGCTCCGGCCCGGCACCTTCGAGCTGGAGTGGCCGCTGCGATCCGGGCGGACGGCGACCTTCCCCGAGATCGACGACGCGCGCTGGGTCCCGGTCGACGAGGCGCGCGCACTCCTCGTCAAGGGGCAGGTCGCGGCGCTCGACCGGCTCGAGGGCGCGGCGTAGCGCAGCCGCCGGGTCGACGCACCGCCCGGGCG
>NZ_SDPL01000663.1 GCF_004135055.1 Agromyces binzhouensis
CCCGCCGGACGACCCCCCGGGCCGGGACGCCCACGCCCCAGGCGAGCGCACCCGCGAGGCTGGGATCGTGCTCGCCGAGCATGCGGCGCCGCTCGAAGGCCGACCTCAGCGCGCCGCCCGACAGGTCGTGGCGACGCTCCAGGTGCGGCAGCGGCACGATCTCGCGCGACTCCACGAGTGCGGTGAGCCGCGCGGCCCAATCGTCGGCGTCGTGACCGTGGAAGTAGTTGTCGGCGAGCCACGCCGGCTCGGCGAGCCTGAAGCGACCGGCCTCGAGGTCGTCCGTCGACCCGAAGAGCCCGGCGCCCTCGAACACCGTGTTGATCATCGCCGGCGACACCCCGAAGTCGTCGAGGAGCAGCGTCGGGAGACCGAGCGCGATCGACTCGAGCGCGGCCGTCGAGCTCACCGTCACGAGCGCGCCGGCACGCGCGAGGTGGGCCGCCATCGGGCCGTCCTCGACGACGAGGTTCCGCGGGAGCTCCCCCGCGGCGCCGAGGTCGCCCATCAGGTCGGCGTAGTCGTGCGCCTCCTCGTGCGTCTGGGCCTCGCCCGCGCGAGCGCGGACCTTCACGACGACGCGTCGATCGGACCGCCTCCGGGCGAGTTCCGCGAGGGCGGAGAGGACGAGGCTGCGCTGGTCGGGACCGACGGGGACCTTCGCCTGGGCCGCGAAGACCACGTCCGTGCCGCCCGGAGCGGCCGCCTCCACCGGCTCGGCGCTCGCGAGGAACGGCAGCGTCGCGAGTCCGAACATCCGGTCCACGCCGAGGTCCGCGGCATTCGCGCGGAACTCGCGCACCTCGCGGCGGCTGTGCAGCACGATCAGGTCGGTCTGCTCGCGGTACACGACGGCCTTCGGGACGGCCGGGATGGTGAGGCCCGGGAATCCGCTCACGAGCACCGGGCGGTTCCGGCGCCGGAGCAGCCTCGGCGCGATCACCCGGACGAACGGGCCGCGCAGCGCGAGCAGCACCGCGTGCGGATCGAAGGCGTCCAGCTCGTCGTCGAGTCCCGGGAGGCCCGCCCGCCCGTCGAGCGGCCGGATCCGCGCGTCGCCGGGCGCGAACCGCGTCCC
>NZ_SDPL01000664.1 GCF_004135055.1 Agromyces binzhouensis
GGAAGCTAAGACTCGCAGCGCCGATGGTACTGCAGGGGCGACCCTGTGGGAGAGTAGGACACCGCCGGACATTCATTGAGGAGTGGCCACCCACAGCGTTCAATTGCGAGCGTTGGCGGGTGGCCATTCTTCGTTAACGGGGTCGCGCAGCGACCCCGAGAGTACGGTTGAGTCCACAGGACTCCCAGGCAGGACGACAGGAAGCACCCGTGAGCGATTCCACGCAGGACCCCGGCGAACGCCGGAAGGACGGAGACGGCGAACGTCGCGGAGGCCGCTCGGGACAGGGGGACCGGTCCGGAGCGCCCCGGCCGGAGGGCGGCCGAGGCGGTCAGCGTTCGTCCGGTTCCCGTGACGACCGTGGCGGCCAGCGTTCGACCGGGTCCCGTGATGATCGTGGTGGCGAGCGGAAGTACGGTTCGCGTGATGACCGCGGTGGTCAGCGTTCGTACGGTTCGCGTGATGACCGCGGTGGTCAGCGTTCGTACGGTTCGCGTGATGACCGTGGCGGCCAGCGTTCGTACGGTTCGCGTGATGATCGTGGTGGCGAGCGGAAGTACGGTTCGCGTGATGACCGCGGTGGTCAGCGTTCGTACGGTTCCCGTGACGACCGCGGCGGGCAGCGTTCGACCGGGTCCCGTGATGACCGGGGCGGGCAGCGTGCGTACGGGTCTCGTGATGATCGTGCTGGCGAGCGGAAGTACGGTTCGCGTGATGACCGCGGAGGCCAGCAGTCGTCCGGTTCCCGTGATGACCGCGGAGGCCAGCAGTCGTCCGGTTCCCGTGATGACCGCGGTGGTCAGCGTTCGTACGGTTCGCGTGACGACCGCGGCGGAGCGCGGAAGTACGGTGCATCGGATCACCGTGGCGGGCCGCGTTCCTCGGGGTCGCGCGACGAGCGCGGTGGGGAGCGGGCATACCGGCCGCGCGACGCCGGTGATCGTCGGTACGGTTCGCGCGACGATCGTTCGGGCCGCGACGAGCGCCGGTCCGACCGGCCGGGTGGGTCGCGTGAGCATCGCTCCGGCGGTCGTGTCGCAGGCCGTCCCGCCCAGCGCCCGTCCGACCGCGAGCGT
>NZ_SDPL01000665.1 GCF_004135055.1 Agromyces binzhouensis
CGCCCGCCGCTCGAGATCGCCGCCACCGAGGGCGTGTGGCGCCGCGCCCGCGCCGTCGCCGACGGGCTCGGGATGTCGCTGCCGGACGCGATCGTCGTCGGAGGCGCATCCGACGGCAACTTCACCGCGGGGATCGGCGTGCCCACCCTCGACGGCCTCGGCGCGGTCGGCGGGGGAGCGCACGCCGACCACGAGCACGTCATGGTCGAGGACATCCCCGCGCGCACGGCGCTGCTCACCGGTCTCATCCTCGACCTGCTCGGCGTGGACGGGCCCGGCGCGTCCGGCGCAATACGATGAGCGGATGACGCAGCCGCCCATCACCGTGCGCCGGGCGCGCACGCCCGACGTGCCGAAGATCGTGGAACTCGTCGAGCCGCTCGTGGCCCGACGCATCCTGCTCGGCAAGGAGCGCGTCGACCTGTACGGCGCGGTGCAGGAGTTCCGCGTCGCGGAGACGTCCGACGGCACGGTCGTCGGCTGCGGTGCGCTGCACGTCATGTGGGAGGATCTCGGCGAGATCCGCACGCTCGCAGTGGGCGAGGAGTGGCTCGGCCACGGGGTCGGCCACGCGCTCCTCGCCGCGCTCGAGTCCGATGCCCGCGAGCTCGGCCTGAGCCGCCTGTTCTGCCTGACGTTCGAGGTGTCGTTCTTCGGTCGGCACGGCTTCGAGGACATGGGTGCCGAGAGCGTCGATCCGGAACTGTACGCCGAGCTCGTGCGGTCGCACGACGAGGGCGTCGCGGAGTTCCTCGACCTCGCGCGGGTCAAGCAGAACACGCTCGGCAACACGCGGATGCTGAAAGTCCTCTGAGCGTTCCTCATCGGCGTCGGGGCACGCCGCGCGCCCGCGCGTCCCGCTTCGCCGCGCGGCCGTAGCCTGAGCCCATGTCGACCAACCGTCCCGCGTCAGGGCGCCTGCCCGCTGCCGTGTACCGACGCCGTCGGCTCATGGTGCTCCTGGGCCTCGTCGCGGTGATCGTCGCGGTCGTGCTCGTCTTCGTGCGCCCGGGCGCGAGCCAGGGCGACACCGTCGGCGCGACCACGCCCGCGAGCGCGCCGCCGACGGCTGCG
>NZ_SDPL01000666.1 GCF_004135055.1 Agromyces binzhouensis
CCGCCGCGCGTGCTCGACGTGTGCGTGCGCGTGCTCGCCGAATGGGGCTGGAGCGAGCGGCCCGTGGCCGTGGCATCCGTGCCCTCGCGCTCGCGCCCGCAGCTCGTCGAGTCGCTCGCACGCGGGCTCTCCGAGGTCGGTCGGCTGCCGTACCTCGGCGAGCTCGCCCCGGTCGACGGCGGTCCGACGGGCGGCCCGGGCGGCAACAGCGCGTTCCGGCTCGCGGGCGTCTGGAACCGCTTCTCCGCCGACGGCCTCGACGTGCCCGCCGGCGGCGTGCTGCTCGTCGACGACCTGGCCGACAGTCGCTGGACCCTCACGATCGCCGCGCGCGAGCTTCGCCGGGCGGGCGCGACCGAGGTGCTCCCGTTCGCGCTCGCCCTGCGCGGCTGATCGAGGGGGCTAGGCCGGCTGCGGCTGGGCGCCCGCCTCCACCGTCACGTCGTCGGCCTCGGCCTCGCCTGCCTGCTCCTTCGCGACGAGCGTCAGCACGTCGTACGTCGCGACGAGCTCGTCCCGCTGGTTCTTCAGCACCGCGTCCCAGCGCACCTCGCCGTACTCGTCGGTCTCGCGCGGCGTGATCTGCTTCGCCGTGAGCTCGACGCGGATCTCGTCGCCGGGCGACACCGGCGTGATGAAGCGCAGGTTCTCGAGGCCCGAGTTCGCGAGCACCGGCCCGGGTGCGGCGTCCACGAAGAGGCCGGCGGCCCACGACACCAGCAGGTAGCCGTGCGCGACGCGCCCCGGGAAGAACGGGTTCGCGGCCGCGGCCGCCTCGTCCATGTGCGCGTAGAACGTGTCGCCCGTGAACTGCGCGAACGTCTCGATGTCCTCGAGCGTCACGGTGCGCGAGGCCGACGCGACCTGGTCGCCGATGCGGAGCTCCGCGAGCGACTTCCGGAACGGGTGCGCCTCACCGGTCTCGGCGTACGGGCGTGCCTCGGCGCCCGAATGCCAGACGCCGGTGAGCGCGGTGAGCATCGCGGGCGAGCCCTGCACGGCCGTGCGCTGCATGTGGTGGTGCACGGCGCGGATGCCGCCGAGCTCCTCGCCGCCGCCCGCGCGGCCGGGGCC
>NZ_SDPL01000667.1 GCF_004135055.1 Agromyces binzhouensis
CGCGGTCGCACTGAGCGCCCACAGCCCGATCACGTCGGAGGCGAGGCTCGCCAGGCCGCCCAGCGCGATGAGGAGCGCCGGGAGCGTCGCGGCGAGTGCGACCGCGGAGGCTGCGAGGAGTGCGGGCAGCGCGTCGCGGCGCACTGCGCCCATCCTCCTGGTCGCCGCGATGGCGCAGGTCACGAGCGCGGCGAGTCCGGGTGCCAGCCAGACCGTCGTCGTCCCACGGTCGAGCGCGATCCCCAGGACGAACGCGAGCGGGACGCTGAGGCCGACGGCGACCGACGCGAGGACGCGCCATCCGCTCGTCCCTGCCGCCGACGACGGCGATGCGATGAGGACGACAGCCCAGACGAGCGCGACCGCGAGGAAGGACCAGAACGCCCCGAGCCCGACGGACGGGAGTGCCCATGCGGCGGTCGCGAGGGCGATCCCGCCGCCGGTGAAGCCGAAGGTGCGCACGATGATCCGCTCGGGCCTCGGCCCGATGAACCGGGATGCCGCGCCGAGGAGGGCGACTGCCGTCCCACCGAGCCACAGTCCCGTGGCGACCTCGTCGTCCGGTGCGATGGCGAAGCCGCCCAGGAACACGCCCGCGGGTGCGAGCGCCGCCGCCGCGAGCCTCGGGAGGCGCAGTCGGCTGAGGATTCCCGCGCCCGCGAGGACCGCTGCGACGACCAGCAGCGCCGCGCCCCAGTAAGCCGCGGATTCGACGCGCTCCGTTCCGAAGAGGCCGTTCGCCCGGATGATCCAGGCGTCGAGGACGAGGAGGACGGCGCCGACGGCCGACACGCCCTCGGCGGTGCCCGGGAGCCGTCGGGCGCGGAGGAACCATGCGAGGACGAGGACGATCACGCTCACCGCGGCGGTGATGAGGGACCGCATCTCGAGGTCGGCGACGACGAACGCGAAGAAGAGGAAGACCATCGCGGCGACCGAGAGCAGCACGACGCCGAGCGCGAGCAGCAGCACCTGGACCCCGGAACGGCGCGGAGCCGTGGGAGGCGCCGCGCCCGGCCCGGCACCCCGGACGGGCGTCTCGGGAGCCGCGCCCACGTGCGGCGGCAACGG
>NZ_SDPL01000668.1 GCF_004135055.1 Agromyces binzhouensis
GCCGCCGCCGCCGGCCCCGAGCTCCTCGCCGTCGACGGCGTCGACCTCCTCGCCGATGCGGCGGCGCGGGACGAGCTCCTCGAGGTCCTCACCGGCGCCGCGCGCGGCGCGGAACGTCGGACGGGGCATCCGCTGACCGTGCTCGTCTCGTGCGAGCTCGCGTCGACGGCCGACGCGGTCCTGCCGCACGGGATCGGCCGGACGGTGCTCGAGCCGGCGGCATCCGCTCGACCCGCGAGGCAGGCGGCGACGACGGGGACGACGACATGACCGACACCTCGTTCTCGTCGTCGCAGGGCGCCGAACGCCTCGGCGCCCTCGGGATCGTCGGCGTGCTGCTCCTGCCCCTCGCGATCGCCGGGCTGCTCGCCTGGGGGCTCGCGGCGCCCGTGAGCGACTTCGACCAGGTCACCGCGGCGGTGGTCAACGACGACGAGCCGGTGGAGCTGAACGGGCAGACCGTGCCGCTCGGCCGCGAGTTCGCCGCAGGCCTCATCGGGGGCATCGCGGGCGAGGGGGCTCCCGACGACCCCGGGCCCGACGCGACGGCGACTCCCGCACCGACCGGTCCGAACTTCACGTGGATCCTGACGAACGACGACGACGCCGCGACGGGCCTCCGCGACGGTCGCTACGCCGCCGTGCTCACGATCCCGCCGTCGTTCTCCGCGGACGCGACCTCGATCTCCGGCCCCGCGGCGGATGCCGTGCACGCGACGCTGCACGTCCAGACGACGCCCGCGTCGGCCTACCTCGACCCCGCGCTCACCGAGGTCATCACGCAGGCGGCCGTCGCGACGTTCAACGCCCAGCTCACCGAGCGCTACCTCGGCAACGTCTACCAGGGGTTCAACACCATCAACGAGCAGATCGGCCAGGCCGCCGACGGCGCCGCCGAACTGGCGTCGGGCGCGTCGTCGCTCGCGAGCGGCGCAGCCTCGCTCGCCGACGGCACGTCGCAGCTCGCGTCCGGACTCGACTCGCTCGACTCGGGCGCCGCCTCGCTCGCCACGGGCCTCGCGCAGCTCGACGCCTCCGTGCAGTCCCTGCCGTCCGACACCGCGCAGCTC
>NZ_SDPL01000669.1 GCF_004135055.1 Agromyces binzhouensis
TCGGTCCGCGCATCGCCGGCCGGGTCCGTGGCCTCCGCCGGCCCGCCGCTCCGCGAGCTGCGCGCGGTGCGGCCGCGGACGACGCCCACGAACTCCTGGATGTCCTCGTCGTCGCGGGCGACCCGCCAGACGAGCGCGATGCGCGTGGTCGGCGCATCCGTCACCGGGACCGCGACTACGTCGCGGCGATGGTTCAGGCGGGCGACGCCGTGCGGCATCATCGCCCATCCCGTCCCGGCTGCGACGAGCTCGACGGTCATCGCCGGGTCCTCCTGCTCGGGAGCCCGCGGCTCGTCGGCGAGGTCGGCCAGCACGAGCGACTCCGCCTCCGCGAACGGGTGGTCCTTGGGGAGCACCGCGACGGCGACCTCCTCCCACAGCGGGATGACGTGCAGCTCCTCTTCGTCACCGTCGACGGGCAGGCGCACGAACGCGAGGTCGGCCGCTCCGGCGCGCAGCTCGAGGAGCTGACCGGCCTCGTCGACCCGCGTCGCCTCGAGCGGCAGGTCGGGCCGTCGGTCGGCCCAGGCCCGGAGCCACTTCGCGGGGCTCACCCCGGCGACGTACCTCAGCCGCAGCGACACGTTCGTCCTCATTCCCGCCGCGTGCGCGGCCCTCTCAGGCTAGCGCCGGGCGGGCCGAGCCGACGTCCCGATGCGCGCCCGGACGCCGACGCGACTAGCGTGGAGGGGTGAACGCCGACAAGCCCCGCCAGTCCCAGTCGATGAAGCCGGAGACGGCGGCCAAGAAGCTCGGCGTCCTGCTCGATGCGACGCCCGATGACTTCCGCGCCTCGCCGGTCACGCGCGACGAACTCGCCGCCCTGCAGGCCGACCCGCCCGAGTGGCTCGCCACCCTGCGACGCGAGGGCCCGCACCCGCGGGGCGTCGTCGCCGCGAAGCTGGGCGTCTCGAACTCCGGTCTCGCCCGCGCCGGCATCACCGACCCGCTGACCACCGCCGAGATCAAGGCGCTGCTCGAGGCGCCGCCCGCGTGGCTCGTCGAGGAGCGTTCGCGTCAGGCCGGCGTGCGCGCCGAGAAGCGGCGCATCGCGGAGCGCGACGCGGAGC
>NZ_SDPL01000067.1 GCF_004135055.1 Agromyces binzhouensis
CGCCGCGCCGCGCGACCGAGCCGACGCGGCCGGGGTCGGGGCGCGGGGCGGACGCCGCGGCATCCGTCTTCGCCTCGGCGGCGGCACCCTGGAGGGTCGGGTCGATCGTGGTGGTGTCGAGTTCGTTCGTCATGTCGGAGTCCTATTACTGTACCGGCTGGACGGTAGAGTATCAGATGCCGCCGACCGTTCCCCTCGCTACCATCGGAGCCATGAGCCGACCCCCCGCCGCCCGCGACGCCGTCCTCGACGCCTTCGAGCGACAGCTCATCGACGGCGGCGTCCGCGCGGCGACCCTCGACGCGACCGCCCGGGCCGCCGGCGTGTCCAAGGGCGGGCTGCTGTACCACTTCGCCAGCCGCGACGCACTCATCGAGGGCGTGCTCGAGCGGTTCTCCCAGCTCGTCGACGACGACATCGCCGTGCTCGAGGGCGCGCCCGAGGGCGCCATCGCGTACTACGTCCGGAGCTCGATCTCGCAGGACAGCCCGCTCGAGCGCGCCGGCGTCGCCGCCGCACGGCTCGCGCAGGCCGGCAGCGCGCCCGCGGTGCGGATGATCCGCGACGTCCGCGACCGATGGCTCCGCGCCATCCGCCGTCACGTGCCCGACCCCACGATCGCCCTCGCCGTCACGCTCATCGGCGACGGCCTCTACTACGACTCCGCCCTCCACGGCGTCGACCCCGAGATCGGCGTCGACGCGCCGCACGGCGCCGACATGGACGCCCTCGTCGCACTGCTCGAGCAGCTCGCGCACGGCAGCGCCGGCGGGGCGGCCGACTGACGGTCGACGTCAGCGGCGCGGATCGCGTGCCGGCCGCCCGCGACGAATCGCCCGGTGACGCCGAAGGGCGGCGGGTCGCGCGTGCGACCCGCCGCCCCGCGGCATCCGTCTCGGACTAGGACTCGGTGATGTCGATCTCGACGAGCACGTCGGCCGCGATCGCCTCGCCGACCCGCTCGAGCACCTCGGCCGGCACCGGCGAGTCGACCGTGAGCACCGACAGCGCCTGGCCGCCCGCCTCGCGGCGCGCGATCTGCATGCCGGCGATGTTGATGCCCGCCTCGCCGAACTCGCTGCCGTAGACGGCGACGATGCCCGGGCGGTCGGTGTACTGCATCACGATGTGGTGGTCGGCGATCGGCACCTCGACGTCGTAGCCGTTGATGCCGACGAGCTTCTCGGTCTGCTTCGTGCCGGTGAGCGTGCCCGACACCGACACCTGCGTGCCGTCGGCGAGCGCGCCGCGCAGCGTGATGACGTTGCGGTACTCGGGGCTCTCGGCATCCGCGATGAGGCGGACGGCGACGCCGCGCTGCTCGGCGAGGAGCGGCGCGTTGACGTACGACACCGACTCGCTGACGACGTTCGTGAAGACGCCCTTCAGCGCGGCGAGCTTCAGCACGCTCACGTCGTAGTCGACGAGCTCGCCGTGCACCTCGACGTCGAGGCTCTCGAGCGGACCCTGGGCGAGCCCGGCGAAGAGCTGGCCGAGCTTCTCGACGAGCGGGATGCCGGGGCGCACGTAGGGGTCGATGATGCCGCCCGCGACGTTCACGGCGTCGGGCACGAGCTCGCCCGCGAGCGCGAGGCGCACCGACTTCGCGACCGAGATCCCGGCCTTCTCCTGCGCCTCGTCGGTCGAGGCGCCGAGGTGCGGCGTGACGACGACGTTCGGGAGAGCGAGCAGCGGCGACTCCTTCGGCGGCTCCTGCACGAAGACGTCGAGGCCGGCGCCCGCGATGGTCTTCGCGACGAGCGCGTCGTGCAGCGCGTCCTCGTCGATGAGGCCGCCGCGCGCGACGTTCACGACGAAGGCCGTCGGCTTCATCTTCGCGAGCTGGTCGGCGCCGATCATGCCCGTGGTCTCCGGCGTCTTCGGCATGTGGATCGTGATGAAGTCGCTCTGCTCGAGGAGGTCGTCGAGCGTCACGGTCTGCACGCCGAGCTGCTGCGCGCGCGCGGCCGTGATGTACGGGTCGTACGCGATGACCTCGACGCCGAACGCCTGCAGGCGCGCCGCGATGAGCGCGCCGATGCGACCGAGGCCGATGATGCCGACCGTCTTCTCGTAGAGCTCGGTGCCGGTGTAGGCCGAGCGCTTCCACTCCCCCTGCGCGAGCGCCGAGTGCGCGGCGGGGATGTGGCGGGCGAGGCTCAGGATGTGGCCGACCGTGAGCTCGGCGGCCGAGATGATGTTCGAGGTCGGGGCGTTCACGACCATGACGCCCGCGGTCGTCGCGGACTTGATGTCGACGTTGTCGAGGCCGACGCCCGCACGCGCGATGACCTGCAGCTTCGGCGCCGCGGCGATCGCCTCGGCGTCCACCTTGGTGGCCGACCGGACGAGGATCGCGTTCGCGTCGGCGAGCGCCGCGAGCAGCGCCGGACGGTCGGTGCCGTCGACGTTGCGGACCTCGAAGTCGGGCCCGAGGGCGTCGACGGTGGCGGGCGAGAGTTCTTCGGCGATCAGCACGACCGGCTTGGTCACGGACGGATCCTCACTGCGTTCGGGGATGCGGTGCGTGCACCGCGGGACGTCGCGCCGGCGTCGTCGGGGCGCGGATGACGCGGCCAGCCTACTTCAGGGGTATCGCGCCGCCCGAATCGTGTGACGTGCGCAGACGAGCGGCTGCATCCGGTGCGGCCGCTCAGGCGAGCAGCGCGCCCGGACCGAACAGGAGCAGGATGTCGAGGTAGAGCAACGCCGACACGGCCAACCCTGCAAGGTAGAGGGCCGCCTGCACGGGTGCGCTGCGGCGCCTGCCGAGGAGGAAGGCGATCGCGAAGAGCGCGACCGGCAGGAGGATCGCGAGGATCAGGACGATCCAGCCCGTGGCGCTGAGGGTCGTACCCAGGGCCGAGGCGACGCCGGCGATTCCCACGAGGTTGCCGACGGCCTCCCACGCGTCGTACGCGAAGAACAGCCCGAACGCGATCGCGAGCGCCAGTTCGAGCCAGAACGGCGTGCGACGGGCCCGAGCGGTCGCCGCGGAGCCGGTGCCGGCCGGGTCGGTCGAGGCGGGCTCGGTGCTCATACGGTCACCCCCGCCACGAACGGAACGGGCAGCAGGACGACGGCGCCGACCGCGAGCCAGGTGAACCGCAGCGGGACCCGCCCGCGCGTGAGGGCGAACGCGACCGCGAACCACATCGCCGGGGCGATCACGGCGAGCGCGAGACCGAGCGCGAACATGAACTGCCCGACCGGGTCGGTCGCCGTGTTCGTCACTCGGAGCACCGTGAGGATCCAGCCCAGCGTGTAGAGCAGGAACACGCCACCGAAGACGCCCAGCAGCACCAGCTCGGCCGAACCGATCTGCGGCCCCGCAGGGGTGCCGTCCGCGCTCGTGGATGCCGCGGCATCCGTCGCCTCGTCATCGCCGTCGCCCGCCGCGTCGCCAGGCGTCGTCGGGTCGCCGACGCGCTTCCACCCGGGCGCGAGCGTCGCGTCCTCGTCTCCCTCCCAGCGGAGGGCATCCTCATCGTCGCCGTCACGGCCCATGTGATCACCCTATCGACGGCCGTGCCCGCCGAACGCGCAGTGGGGCCGGCCGGAGCAGACCCCACTGCGCGGGGTGGAAACGTATGGACCCGAGAGCGAGCGACCTCGCTCGATCGCACGCGAGTCAGCGTCCGTTCAACTGACTCGGGTAGTCGTCGACCACTGCGGCAGATCCAGCCGCCATGCGGGCGCGCACGAGAAGCTCGTTCACGTAGCGGTCGGCGGCCTCATGAGACGAACCGCCCGCAAGCTCAGCGCGGACGAGCAGCTCGCTCACGTAGCGGTCGGCGGCGGAGCGCACGAGCGCCTGGTGGAGGTCGGGTCCGGCCACGGCGCGGGTCACGGCCTGGCCTGCCGCGCCGTCTGAGAGCGACGCGTTCTCAGCGGTCGCGCATCCGGCGAGGGTGGCCGCCAGTGCCAGGAATGCGGCAGTGGCGGTGAGGCGAAGGGTGCTGGTTGCGGTGTTCATGCCATCCACGCTGCGCCGAGCAGGTATGCGGTCGGCCGCCAGGGGTATGCATCCGGTATCCGGGGTATGCGTCGATCATTGACGGAGGCCACGCGGAGGCGAACAATGCGGAACATGGGCGTCGGCATCTTCGGCCCGCTCGACATCGAGGGGGTCTCGCTCAGCCCAAGGGAGCGAACCCTGCTCTCGGCGCTGCTCCTCCGTGCCGGGAGGCCCGTGACGACCGACGAACTCGCCGAAGCCCTGTGGGGCGACGAGCCGCCCGCGACATGGACCAAGCAGTTGCAGGCGTCCATCGGACGAGTACGGACGGCGATCGGCCGGAACGCCGTCGTGACGACGCCCGGCGGCTACGCAGTGCGCATCGACCCCGAGACCGTCGACGCCGAACGGTTCGAGCGCTTCGCCGCGTCCGCCCGAGAGCACCTCCGGGACGACCCGGCTCGTGCTGTCGACGCCGCGGAGCGGGCACTCGCGCTCTGGCGCGGCATCCCGTACGCGGACCTGTCGGCGTGGGCACCGGCGATCGTCGAGTCGCAGCGGCTCGAGGAACTGAGGCGTGACACCGAGGAGGTTCGGCTCGATGCGCGCCTGCAGCTCGGCGAGCACGCGTCGTGCGTCGGCGATGCGGAGCGGCTCGTCCGGGAGGCCCCGCTCAGCGAACGCCGCTGGGTCCTCCTCGCGACCGCGCTCTACCGGAGCGGCCGTCAGGCCGACGCACTGGCCGCGATCCGATCGGCCCGTGAGCGACTGGCTGACGAGCTGGGTGCCGATCCGGGCGCCGAACTCGCCGATCTCGAGATCGCGGTCCTGCGACACGACGATTCCCTCGACCTCGGCGACGCGCCGAGCGCCTCGAGCATCGTGTGCCCCTACCGCGGCCTCCAACCGTTCGGCGTCGACGACGAGGACGAGTTCTTCGGCCGGGACGCCGACATTCGGAGCGCACTCGCTCGGCTCACCCGATCGACCTTCCTGGCCATCTCCGGGGCGTCGGGAAGCGGCAAGTCCTCGCTGGTCCGGGCCGGCGTGGTGCCCGCCTTGCGACGGCGCGGAGATCACGTGACCCTGCTCTCGCCCGAACGCGACCTGGACGTGGGCATCCGCGATGCTGCGGAGGGCGCCGGGCGGGCGAACGTGGTCGTCGTCGACCAGTTCGAGGAGGTGTTCCACGCCGGCGAGGCCGATGTCGATGCTGCGGCCCACGCGATCGCCGACGCGGCTGCGACGGGCACGACCGTCATCGTCGTGGTCCGATCGGACTTCCTCGACGAGTGCGCCGCCCACCCCGTCCTCGCGCCGCTCGTGGCCGAGGGGGTTCACCTCGTGGGACCCATGTCGCCGGAGGCGCTCCGCGACGCGATCGAGCAGCCCGCTCGTCGAGCCGCGCTCCGGCTCGAGCCGGGGCTCGTCGAGCTCATCCTCCGCGATGTCGGCGGGGAGGCCGGCGCTCTGCCGCACATGTCGCATGCCCTCGTCGAGACCTGGCTTCGACGCGAGGGGGCGACGATGACCGTCGCCGGATACGAGGCCTCGGGTGGGATCTCAGGCGCCATCGCACAGTCGGCGGATCGGCTCTACCAGTCGATGGACCCCGGGCAGCGGGTGATCTGCCGTTGGATCATGCTGCGCCTCGTGACGCTGGCATCCGACGGGAGCCCGGTCCGCCGCCGGGTGCCCTCGAAGCCCCTTCGGTCGGATGCCGCGCGCGAGCAGGTGCTCACGATGCTCTCGCGCGCACGTCTCGTCCGTGCGGAGGCGGCGGCCGTCGAGGTGGCGCACGAGTCGCTCGCGACGGCATGGCCGCGCCTCCAGTCGTGGCTCGAGGAGGACGGAGAGAGCGCGCGGCTCCTCACCGCCGTCGCGGTCGCCGCGGAGGCGTGGAATGCGGCCGGACGGCCCGACGATGACCTCTACCGCGGTGCTCGGCTGCAGGCGGCGCTCGAGTGGCGCGATGCGTCGCCACGGGGACTCACCGACGTCGAGTCGGCATTCCTCGATGCGGCCTCGACGCGCGCCTCCGCAGAGCAGACACTGCTCTCCGAGCGTGCGCGCCGCGACCGGCGCCAGAATCGGCGGCTTCGCACGCTGCTCGCCGTCGCGGGCGGGCTCATCATGCTCCTGGCCGGAGCGGGCTCGGTGGCGGTCCTCTCATCCCGTGAGGCGACCGCCCAACGCGACAGCGCGGCCATCGAGGCGCTGGTCGGGACGGCGCTCGCGCTCCGGACGTCCGAACGGGACGTCTCCGCGCTGCTCGCGGCGGAAGCGTACCGACGGTGGCCAGACGAGCCTCGGACCCGATCCGGGCTCATGGGCGTCCTCCAGGGCGCCGGCGGATTCATGGGCAACGCCGTCGTGGCGTCGAGCGGGACAGCGTACGGGCGCCTGATACCCGGTACTGAGGATGCCCTGGTCGTCACGACGGAACGCGGCGCAGCGATCAGGGACACCGTGACCGGTGACGTTCGTCGTGAACTCGAACTCGGGTTCGACCCCGGCCCGATCGGCCCCCGCCCGCTCGTCGCGATCAGTCGCGACGGCCGGATCGGAGCAGTGCTCTGGCCCGCGGAGACGCAGTTCAGCGGGGTCACGTGGTACGGAACCTCGCCGCAGTCGGATCTCGTCGTGTTCGACCTCGAGCGGGGTGCGCGCATCGTCGGACCGACCCGGATCCAGGCCGGGACCGGTGCGCTCGCCGTCGACGGCACGGGTGCCACCGTCGCGATCGCCGATGCACGAGACGGCGCGGTGACACTCGTATCGCCGATCGACGGACGCACGCGCCCGGTCGCCGGGGAGACGACGACCCGTCTCGAGCGGGACACCTACGCGGCCGCACTCGCGTTCGACGGCCGAGACCGACTGCTCGTCGGGCGGATCGACGACCGCGTCGACGTGGTCGATGCGGAGTCCGCGACCGTGCTCACCAGCATGGCCGTGCCCGCCGGCTCCGCGCACGTCGCGATGGCGACCGGCGAGTCGGGCGTGGTCGTCGCCTCCGGCGATCGATCGCTGATCGCGTTCGACGCCGATGGCGGGCGGCTGCGCTGGACGACGGGCATCGTCCAGCCGTATCTCGCTCCGTGCAACTGGCTCGCGATCTCGGAGGTCCTGCAGCGCGTCTACTGCGGAAACCTCTTCGGCAGGATCGCCGTCTACGATCTCACGGACGGTGCGCCGCTCCCCGACGAGGAGCTCGGCCCGCTGTATGGAGCCGTGGGCACGATCGACGTGCGCGCCGACGGAAGCGGCCTCACGACGATCAGCGCGAGCAACCCCGTCGTGTCACGATGGCAGCTCGACGGCAGCGGCCCCGGACGCCGGCTCGTCGCCCCCGAGGAGATGGTGGTCGGCCCGTATGCCTTCGAGGGGTCCCTGGTCCTGATCGCGCCGCAGGCCGCGGCCTCCGAGGACGGGGATCTCCGCGACGTGTCGGTCCTCGACACCGAGACCGGTGAGGTCGTGTACCGGTTCGACCGGCCGGTGAGCAACCCGGGATGGGCGCAGGACCGCCGACTCTACGCACGGCACTCCGACGGTTCCCTCTTCCGCATCATCGACCTGGCCACCGGGGAACAGGTCGGCGACGACCTCTGGAACATCATCCGCTTCTGGCCGTCGCCCGACGGCGCTCGACTCCACGCGGCACGCACCGACGGCAGGCTCCAGGAGTTCGACCCTGCGACGGGTCGGCCCGAAGGCGGCTCCTGGCGCGTCGAGGGGTTCCCGCTCTGGCTGTCCGTCTCACCCGATGGCGAACGTCTCGCGGTGACGCACTGGATCACCGGGCCGAGCTTCGGTCGGGAGGATGCCACGCTGAGCGCACGACGTGACACGCGCCTCGCCATCGTGGCGTTGGACGATCACCGAGTGATGTCGGACCATCCGTTCGATGCGTCGGCCCACGTCCTCCTCGCGGACGGCGACCTGATCGCGATGGAGGACAACCGGATGGGACGATTCGAGACCGATCCGTTCAGCCGGACCGGAACCGTCCCCGGGGCGGCCGGCGGATTGATGGAACCGACCCTCAGCCGCGACCCGAACACGATGCTCGTGCTCGCTGCCGACGGCAGCGCACTGCTGTACGACGCCTCGCGGGGTGAGCGCATCGGCGATCCGGTGCGCACGGACAGCCGCACACTGGCGCCCTCGGTTCTCCGTCCCGACGGGCTGGAGATGGCGGTCTCGATGCCGGAGGGCGTCGTCGTGTGGGACATCGACCCCGAGCACCAGTTCGAACAGGTCTGCCGAATCGCCGGACGCGATCTCACCGACACCGAGTGGCGCACCTACCTGGGCGACCTCGACGACCGCCACAGCACGTGCGGCTTCGGCTGAGTCGGCGCGAACGCCGACGGCGGGGGCGACCTCCTCCTCGGGCACGGCGCAGGAGCACCAGCGCGGGGTGGGTGAATTCATTCTGCTCATTCGCGCACGCCGTTCCGGACCCCGGAATCACCGCATGGGGGGCCGCTCGGATGGGCCCCGCCACGCGGTTGCCCGGATGCCGTCCTCCGGTCGGGAGCGGCTCCGTGGGATCTGGACCGATCAGCCGCAAGCTCCCGCCGCGAGTCGCTCGGAGGTGTCGGCGGTCACGAGCGGCCGCTGCGCGAGTGCGAGGACGGCGCACTCCTTCACGGTGCGGGGCTGGCGACCGGTCGCGGCGGCCATCCGCTGCTCGATGCGGTCCGCGGGGAGCCCCGCGAACTCCTGGGCCAGGGCCTGGCGCCGCTCCGCCTCCCGGAGGATGGCCTCCTCGAGGCGGTCGGCCGGCGCAAGGTGGGACAGGTACGCGGGCCGCTCCGCCCGGGCGCCCGCCGACACCCCTCCACCCTGGGTCTGCGCGCCGGTCGCACAGGCCGAGAACGACAGGGCGACTCCGACGGCGGCCACGATCCCGGCCGAGGCGCGAACGATGCGTACGCGGCGGTTCCCGTTGCGAGTGTTCATGATGCTCCCTTCGGCCGGAACGATTCCGGCGTTCGCATTCACGCTCGCAACCGCGGATATCGGCGGACGATCGGTCGATATCCGTGCGATATCCGTTGGGAACGGGCACAATTGACCGTTACCTGAGATTGTCTCGATACTTCAGGCATGAGCATGCGGATTCTCGGCCCGATGGACACCGGCGGCCCTTCGCTGAGCCCGAGGGAACGCACCATCCTCACCGCGCTCATCGTGCGACGAGACGCCGTGGTCTCCCCCGCCGAACTCGCCGAGGCGTGCTGGGGCGAAGCGCCTCCGGCCACGTGGGCGCAGCAGATCCGCAACGCCGTCGCGAAGATCCGATCGAGGCTCGGCGCCGAGGCCGTGCGCACGGTCGGCGTCGACTATCGACTCGGGATCGAGCCCGGCGCGATCGACGCGGTGGAGTTCGAGCAGGCGGTCGCGCAGGCCCGGCGGCAGGCGCTGCAGGGCGCGCACGATCGTGCGGCGGCGGGCTTCAGGAAGGCGCTCGCGCTCTGGCGTGGCGCTCCACTGCCTGACGCCGCGGACTGGCCACCCGCCGTGATCGAGGCCGCCCGCCTGGTCGAGATCCGCAGGAGCGTCGAGGAGGAACTGCTCGACGCCAGGCTCTCGGCCGGCGAGCGAGGCTCCGTGATCGCCGACGCCGAGCGCCTCGTACGCGAGGAGCCGCTTCGCGAGCACCGCTGGGCGATCCTCGCGCTGGCGAACTACCGGGCCGATCGGCAGGCGGAGGCGATCGCGGTCATCCGCGGTGCGCGAGAGCGGCTCGCCGGGGACCTCGGCATCGATCCGAGCCGAAGCCTCGTCGAACTCGAGACGGCCATGCTCCGGCAGGACCGGAACCTCGAGGCACCCGAGGTCGTGCCGGGCGAACGCCAGGTCGCGGCATCCTGCCCCTATCGGGGACTCGTCGCATACGGCGACGACGACCGCGCGCTCTTCTTCGGTCGCGATGCCGACATCGAGGAGGTCCTGGCGCGCTGCGGTCGGCAGTCGGTCGTCTCCGTCGTGGGGCCGAGCGGGTCGGGCAAGTCGTCGCTCGTGCGCGCGGGCGTCGTGCCCCGACTGCGCGACCAGGGCCGCAAGGTGGTGATCGTCACGCCCGGCAGTGCGGGCGCCGAGCAGCTGCGGGCGTCGTTCGGGGACGGCGCGGCGGTGGTCTGCATCGACCAGGCCGAGGAACTCCGCACGCTGCCGGACGACGAACTCCGCGAGGTCGGCGTCCGCTCGGCCGAGTGGGTCGAGCGGGGCGGATGCCTCGTCCTGGCCCTGCGCTCCGACTTCATCGACTGGGCGACCGGCATCCCGTCGCTCGGGACGCTCATCGGTCGCGGCCTGTACGCGCTGCCGCCCCTCGGCGAGGACGGCCTGCGGGAGGCGATTACCCGGCCCGCCGAATCGGCGGGACTCGAACTCGAGCCCGGCCTCGTGGAGCTCATCCTTCGCGACGCAGGTGGTCGGCCCGGCATCCTCCCGCCGCTCTCGCACGCACTCGTCGCCACCTGGACCAGGCGCGAGGGCGCGACCCTCACGGTCGACGGATACGAGACGTCGGGGGGTATCGCGGGCGCGATCGCCCTGTCGGCCGAGCAAGTGTTCCGGGGGCTCTCGCCGACCCGCCAGGAGGTGTGCCGGTCGTTCATGATGCGCCTGGTCGAACGCACGCCGGAGGGCGTGACGGTGCGCCGCCGGGTGCCGCTGGCCACGCTGAGCTCGAGCCCGGAACGGCGTGCCGTCGTCGAGGCCCTGGTGCAGGCGCGCCTCGTCACCATCGACGGCGACGCCGCGATCATCGCGCACGAGGCGGTGGGCACCACCTGGCCGCGTCTTGACGGGTGGCTGACCGAGGACGCGGCGAACGCCCGCATCCTGCGACGGATCGAGGCCGCCGCAGCCGCGTGGGACGCGGCGGGGCGCCCGCCGGACGACCTGCTGCGCGGCGCCC
>NZ_SDPL01000670.1 GCF_004135055.1 Agromyces binzhouensis
CGCCCACGCCGGTCGTCGGCGGCGTGCCGGGCGCGGAGGTCGCGCCCCGCGACGCCGGGACCGGTCCCCAGCCGGTCGGATCGGACGGCACCGCGCCGATGGGCTTCGAGGTCCCGAGGCGCACTCGCGGGCTGCCGGTGTCCGTCGCGGCCATCGTCACGGTCCTGGTGCTCGGCGTCGGGGGAGCCGCCCTCGCGTTCGGGGTCGCGACGTTGAGCGGGAACCTCCCGTAGCCCCGGGCGTCGAGGGGCCGCGACGCGCGACGGATGGCGTCCGCCCGCGGCATCCGCTCGCCGACCTCAGCTCAGCACACGGAAGCCGCGCTCGCCGGTCGGGGCGAGGTCGGCGGTGCTCAGCGAGGTGACCTCGGCGCCCGGCGGGCCCTCGTCGAGCCACGCGAGCATCGCATCGACGGATGCCGCTTCCCCCTCGATCTCGGCCTCGACCGCGCCGTCGTTGCGATTGCGGATCCAGCCCGACACCCCGAGTCGCTGCGCCTCGACGCGCGCGCTGAACCGGAAGCCGACCGCCTGGACGCGGCCGTGGACGATGACGCGCTGCCGGATCATGCGACCCCCCTGCGACGAGGGTAGACCGCGCGCCACGCGACCGCACGGATGCCGCGCCCGCACCGCGCGCGTACGATGACCCGCATGGGGGAGGTCGCCGAGTACGTCGCCGGGCTCCACGAGCCGGCCCGATCGGCCATCGAGGGCGTGTTCTTCATCGCGCGCGAGGTCGTGCCCGACGTCGAGGAGGGCCGGAGCTACGGGATGCCCGCGCTCCGGTACGCCGGAAAGCCGCTGCTCGCCGTCGTGGAGGCGAAGACGCACATCGGGCTGTACCCGTTCAGCCCGGCGGTGATCGAAGAGGCCGCCGACGTGCTGGAGGGCTTCGATCGCAGGAAGGGCACGATCCGGTTCACCCCGGAGCACCAGCTGCCCGAGGAGGCGGTGCGCCGCCTTGTGGGCCTGCGCCGCGACGAGATCGACGCGGCATCCGGCCGCCGGCGCGCGTGAGCGCCGAGGACCGGTCGCGCCTGCTGGGCGCCGCGGTCGACCGCG
>NZ_SDPL01000671.1 GCF_004135055.1 Agromyces binzhouensis
GGCTCGTGAGCGTCGCCGTCGACGGCGTGCACGCGCACGACGTCGGCCAGTTCCTCGACGACGCCGGGCTCGTCGTCCGCGTCGGCCACCACTGCGCGCAGCCGCTGCACCGCGCGCTCGGCATCACCGCGACGACGCGCGCCAGCGCGCACGTCTACACGACCGCGGAGGAGGCCGACCGGTTCGTCGCGGCGCTCGGCGAGGTCCGCGGCTTCTTCGGACTCGGAACGGGAGCCGCGTGATGGCGAACCTCGAAGGCCTCTACCAGGAGATCATCCTGGACCACGCGAAGGCGCGGCACGGCGACGGTCCGCTCGAGGGCGCCGACGCCGAGCACCACGAGTTCAACCCGACGTGCGGCGACGAGATCACGGTCCGCGTCAAGCTCGACGACGCGCACGAGCGCATCGACGCGGTCGCTTGGCAGGGCGACGGATGCAGCATCTCGATGGCGTCGGCGTCGGTGCTCGCCGACCTCGTGGCCGGCCGACCCGTCGACGAGACGCTGGGCCTCGCCGAGGAGTTCCGCACGATGCTGCGCTCGAAGGGCGAGGGCGTTCCCGACGAGGAGGTGCTGGGCGACGCGATCGCGTTCCACGGCGTCTCGAAGTACGTCATGCGGATCAAGTGCGCGATGCTCTCGTGGGTGGCCCTCGAGGCGGCGGTCGCGAAGGCCCGCTGAGCCTCAGGCGCGGTCGGCCCAGATCGGGTCGTGCAGCTGCTCCTCGAGCACGCGCGCGGGCAGGCTCGCCGGCACGTCGTCGAGGGTGGGGGGATCCCACTTCGGCGAACGGTCCTTGTCGATCACCTGTGCTCGGATGCCCTCGTGCAGGTCGTGCTGGCCGATGAACCACGACACCGCGCGGAACTCCTGCTCGAGGGCGTCCTCGAGGCTCGGCAGCGTGCGGGCCCGGCGCACCGCCTCGAGCGTGATCGCGAGCGCCGTGGGCGAGAGCGTCTCGAGTTCGTCGGCTGCGGCGGCGGCATAGGCCTGCGCGGGCTGGGCCGACGGATGCCGCGGCTCCCCGGCTTCGTCCGGCGATCCCGCCGCCGACCCCGGCGTC
>NZ_SDPL01000672.1 GCF_004135055.1 Agromyces binzhouensis
TCGCCGGTCGCCGCGGAACGTGCGACCCGGTCGCCCGGCGCCGGGGGTCGGGGCGCGACGCGTGCGGCGGCCATCAGAGCCCCGCCACCCGTCGGCTCCTCGCGATCGCGATGAGGACCGGGGCGCCGAGGAACGCGGCGACGACCCCGGCCTCGAGCTCGGAGTTCGGCACGACGAGGCGCCCGATGACGTCGGCCGAGAGCAGCATGATCGGCCCGAGGACGACGGCGAGCGCCGTGATCCAGCGGTAGTCGCTCCCGATGAGTCGTCGTGCCGCATGCGGCACGACGAGTCCGACGAGCGCGATCGGCCCGGCGAGCGCGACCGCGGTGCCGCAGAGGAGCACGAGCGCGAGCCCCGCGACGGCGCGGGTGACGCCGACCTGCTGGCCCAGGGCGGATGCCACGTCGTCGCCGAGCGCGAGCAGGTTGAGCCGGTGGGCGAGCGCCGCGGCGAGCACGACGCCGACCACGAGGAACGGCCACAGCGCGGCGACGGTCGACAGGTCGCGTCCGGTGAGCGACCCGACCGCCCAGAAGCGGTACTGGGTGAACGCCTCCGTGTCCCGCAGCAGGACGAGTGCGATCAGCGGCGTGAGCAGTGCCGTGAGCGCCGCCCCGACGAGCGCGAGCCGGACCGGCCGCGCCCCGCCGATCGCGAACACGACGGCGGCGGCCGCCGTGGCGCCCACGAACGCGAACCAGATGAACCCGAGCGGCGCGGTCACCCCGAGCAGCGAGATGCAGAGCACGACGGCGAGCGACGCACCGGCGTTGATGCCGAGGAGGCCGGGATCGGCGATCGGGTTGCGGGTGACGCCCTGGATGAGCGTGCCCGCGAGTCCGAGCGCGACGCCTGCGGCCAGCCCGATCACGGTCCTGGGGATCCGCAGCTGCACCACGACGGCCTGGTCGGGGTCGGTGAGGTCGGGCCGGACGACGGCCTGCCAGACCTCGGCGACGTCGATCGTGCGGACCCCGAGCGCGAGGCTCGCCGCGACGACGGCGAGGAGCGCGATCGCGCCGCCGACCAGCACGAGCACGGCGCGGGGCGGGTGCGGGCG
>NZ_SDPL01000673.1 GCF_004135055.1 Agromyces binzhouensis
CGCTCGGCTCGCTGCTCGCGCTCGTCGCCGGCGTCGGCCGCACGAGCCTCGCGATGGCGCGCGACGGAGAACTCCCCCGCCCGCTCGCTGCGGTGCATCCCCGCTTCGGCGTCCCGCACGTGGCCGAGGCGGCGACGGGCGCCGCCGTCATCGTGCTCCTGCTCGTCGCCGACCTCCGCGGGGCGATCGGCTTCTCGTCGTTCGGCGTGCTGCTCTACTACCTCGTGGCGAACGCGTCGGCCATCACGCAGCCCGCCGCCGAGCGGCTCGTGCCGCGCTGGCTCTCGTGGTTCGGGGCGATCGGATGCGTCGTCCTCGTGGTCACGCTGCCGATCACGTCCATCGCGGCGGGCGTCGCGGTCTTCGCCGTGGGCGCCGCGGTGCGCGGCATCCGCCTTGTTCTCGGGCGGCGGTCCGGCGCTCCCGAGGACTAGCCCGTCGTCGAGGGAATGCCGAATGCACCGATCGGGCCCCGAGACGGTGCGGACGGCATCTGTTCGATCGCGGCGCCCGGCATAGGCTGGCGGCATGAGCGCCGACCCCTCCGCCCGCATCCTGACCATCGCCGACGTGCCCGCGCCCGTGCTCGAACCGACCGCCTTCGTCGCGCTCGGCGCCGTCGTCGTCGGACAGGTGCGCCTCGCCGCGCAGTCGAGCGTCTGGTACAACGCGGTGCTCCGCGCCGAGGCCGAGCCGATCACGCTCGGCGAGCGCTCCAACCTGCAGGACGGCGTCGTCTGCCACGTCGACGCCGGCTACCCCGTGGTGATCGGCACGGGCGTCTCGGTCGGCCATCGCGCGGTGCTGCACGGCTGCACCGTGGAGGACGACTGCCTCATCGGAATGGGTGCGACGATCCTCAACGGTGCGGTGATCGGCGCGGGGTCGCTCGTCGCCGCCGGTGCCGTGGTGCTCGAGGGCACCGTCGTGCCGCCCGCCTCACTCGTCGCGGGCGTCCCCGCCAAGGTCCGCCGCGAGCTCACCGCCGACGAGCAGGCCGGCATCCGGCGCAACGCCGAGGCGTACCTCGCGCACGTCGCGCGGCACAC
>NZ_SDPL01000674.1 GCF_004135055.1 Agromyces binzhouensis
CGCCCTCGCGAGCGCGGCCGCCTCCTCCGCCTTGCGGATCGCCTCCGCGGCCTGCTCCTGCAGCGCCGCCGCCGCTGCCGCCGCGGCGTCCGCCGCCTCCTGTGCCCGCCTCACCGCGTCGTCCGACATGGGCCCGATCCTAACGGCGCACCTGTCGTCGCGCCGGGATACTGGGCTCGTGAGCGATCTGGGTCCCGTCGATCCCGGGAGAGCCGACGAGGCCGCGTGGCTGCGGCGGTGGCGGCTCAGGCCGGACGGCGATGCCACGACCACGACGACGAGCCGCCTCATCCCCGTCCGCACCGAGGACGGCACCGCGGCGATGCTGAAGATCGCGCACGAACCCGAGGAGGCACGCGGCGCCGCACTCCTCGCGGCACTCGACGGGCGCGGCGCCGTGCCGGTCATCCGGCGCGACCACGACGCCCTGCTCATGGAGCGGGCCACGGGACCAGGCGACCTCGTCGCGATGGTCCGCGCGGGCGAGGACGACGAGGCGACGCGCATCGTCTCCGCGGTCGCCGGCCGCCTGCACGCCGAGACCGACCGCGTGCTCGCCCTTCCCGAGCCGCCGGCGCTCGTGCCGCTCGAGACCTGGTTCGACCAGCTCTTCGCCCATGCCGACCGGCTCGGCCCGCTGCACCGCGCGGGCGCCGACCTCGCGCGGCGCCGATTCGACGACGGGCGCGAGCCGACCGTGCTGCACGGCGACCTGCACCACGGCAACGTGCTCGACTTCGGCGAGCACGGCTGGCTCGCGATCGACCCGAAGGGGCTCCTCGGCGATGCCGAGTTCGACGTGTGCAACCTGCTCTGCAACCCGTCGCACGAACGCGCGCTCGTCCCGGGGCGGCTGCCACGTCAGTTCGCGGTCGCGGTCGCGGCGACGGGCTTCGAGGCCCGGCGCCTCCGCGACTGGCTCGTGGCGTGGAGCGCGCTCTCGTCCACCTGGTTCGAGCTCGACGGCCGTCCCGAGCGCGCCGCGACGGCGGAGCGCATCGGGGAGGCGGCCGCGGGACTCGCCGTCTGAGGCGGCCTCCGCCCG
>NZ_SDPL01000675.1 GCF_004135055.1 Agromyces binzhouensis
CCTCAGGCGCGCGGCGCCGCCGTGCTCGCCCGCACGACGAGCTCGGGCACGCGCGAGGTGCGGTCGGGCGCCGCGGCCTCGTCGAGCAGCACGTCGGCGACGGTCGCCATGATGTCGCGGCCGAGCGAGTCGAAGTCCTGCCGCATCGTCGTGAGCGGCGGCGTGAAGAACGCGGCCTCGGGGATGTCGTCGAATCCGACGACGCTGAGCTCGCCCGGCACCTCGACGCCGGCCTCGTGGCACGCGTGCAGGAGGCCGAGCGCCATCTGGTCGTTGCCGACGAACACCGCGGTCGCCCACCCGTCGTCGAGCAGGCGGCGTCCCGCCGCGTGGCCGGATGCCGCGAGCCAGTCCCCCACGACCGGTTCGCGCACCTGGAGCCCATGGGCCTCCAGCGCGGCGGCGAACCCGCGACGGCGTTCGGCGGCGTCCATCGAGTCGGCGGGGCCCGCGACGTGCGCGATGCGCCGATGCCCGAGCCCGACGAGGTGCTCGGTCGCGAGCCGGCCGCCCGCGGCCTGGTCGAACGAGACGCGGTGCATGCCGGGTTCGACCTCGGATGCCACGGCCACGACGGGCACGCCCGCGTCGATGCCGCGCAGCACGTCGACGCCCTCGCGCTCGCCCGAGATGAGGACGATCGCCTCGACGCGCTGCAGCACGAGCCGGTGCACGGCCTGCGTGAGCACGTCGGGGTCGAGCGTGCGCATGCTCGCCTGGCTGACCGCGTACCCCGCTTCGCGGGCCGCCTCGTTGAATCCGAGCGCGGCGCTCGAGGGTCCGTAGTCGGGGCGCCCCGCCTGGATGAGTCCGATCGAGCCCGAGCGCCGCTGCGCCATCGCGCGCGCCGTCGGCGACGGGGTGTAGTTCAGCGCGGCGATCGATTCGCGCACGCGCACTCGCGTCGCGGCGGCGACCCCGGGCAGGTCGTTGAGCACGCGCGAGACGGTCTGGTGCGAGACTCCGGCGTGCCGAGCGACGTCGAACATCGTCGGCACGCCCGCCGGTCCGGGCGCCTCGACCGGGCCGGGCGCCTCCGCCGGG
>NZ_SDPL01000676.1 GCF_004135055.1 Agromyces binzhouensis
GGTGTCGCGCGCGCGCAGCCGACCGCGCATGTACGCGCCGAGGCGGTCGACCGTCCAGGCGCACTCGGGGCCGTGGTGGGCGTCGGCGAGGTGCGCCCGGATCCACTGCTGGCGGAGGCCCTCGCGCGCCCGGTAGGCGAGCGCCGCCGTCGCGTTCGCGCTCATGCCGAGCAGCGGGGCGATCTGCTGCGGCGACATCCGCTCGACCTCGGCGTACCAGAGCACCTCCTGCCATCGCTCGGGCAGCGCCCGGAACGCCGTCGCGGTCGTCGACCGGTCGAGCGCCTCGAGCGCCGCCGCGTCGCCGGACGCGGGATCCTCCAGCGACTCGAGGTGGTCGAGCGGCGTCTCCCGGTTGGCGCGACCCCAGCTCGCGGCCGTGTTCCGGATCGTCGCGAACAGGTACGGGCGGAACGCCCCCTGCGGGCCCTTGCCTGCCCGGATCGCGTCGAAGGTCCGCGTGAAGGCCTCGGCGACGAGGTCGTCGGCGTCGAGCGTCGTGTGCGATCGCGCGACGGTGCGGGCGGATGCCTCGTGGCGTCGCCAGAGCTCGCCGTACGCCTCGCGGTCGCCGGTGCGGGTCGCCGCGATCAGGTCGGCGTCGGCGGGCGCCGAACGTGCTGGGGTCACGTGCCTGGTCCTCCTCGTGCGGGCGCGCGCCCGGATCGCCTGCGCTGACGCGGGTTGCCGGCGGTCCGCGCCGACGGGCCGCAGTGCGGTCCCGCTCATTCCACCAGATGGCCGGGGGAACGGCGAAACGCGGTGCCCGCCGACCGGGTTCCGGCGGCGGATCGCGCGAAGTCGCGTCATGATCCGCCGCCGATGCCGTCTCTCATGGTGAGGGACCGTGCACCGGGGAAGGGCCGGGAGGTCGCTCGCGATCGAGTGGACCGCGTGGGGGATCGCGCGGGACGGCGACCGGGACGGAGCGAGGGGCGACGGGGAACAGGCCTCCCGCTCCGCCCGGGGCGACCGGTCGGGCACGCCGGCCGGCGCCCGAAGCGGCTCCGGTTGCCGCGGCGCGACCGTCAGGCGATGCGCCG
>NZ_SDPL01000677.1 GCF_004135055.1 Agromyces binzhouensis
CGCGCTGCCGGCGCCCGCCGGCGCATGCCGTCGCACGACCCGGTCGCGGCGCGCCACCCCTTGCCGTGGCATCCGCTGCGCGTCGATGATTGGGGAGCGCCGCGGCCGCCGCGGGCATGAGGGGAGCACCGTGGGGCTGGAGAAGTACTGGGCGAGCGATCCGATGGACATGCTGCGGGTGCGGCAGGACTTCGTGCTCGCCGAGGTCGACACGGGCTCGGCACCCGGGTTCGAGGGGAAGAAGCGCGACGGCAAGAAGTCGCTCGACGTCGGCGCCGCCATCCTCGCCGACCTGCAGGAGCGGCTGTTCGCGGGCCACCAGATGGGCGACGACCCGCGACGCGTCCTGCTCGTGCTGCAGGCGATGGACACCGCCGGCAAGGGCGGCATCGTCAAGCACGTGATGAGCGCGGTCGACCCGCAGGGCGTGCAGCTCGCCACCTTCAAGAAGCCCAGCGAGGAGGAGCTCAAGCACGACTTCCTCTGGCGCATCCGCAAGGAGGTCCCCGAGCCGGGCATGATCGGCGTGTTCGACCGTTCGCACTACGAGGACGTGCTCATCGCGCGAGTGCGCGAACTGGCGCCGCCGGAGGAGATCGAGCGGCGCTACGACGCGATCAACGAGTTCGAGGCCGAGCTCGCGGCATCCGGCACCGTGATCATCAAGGTCATGCTCCACATCTCGATGGACGAGCAGCGCAAGCGCCTGCTGAAGCGGCTCGACCGACGCGACAAGCACTGGAAGTTCAACCCGGGCGACATCGACGAGCGGATGCTCGCGCCGAAGTACCGCGAGGCGTACCAGGTCGTGTTCGACCGGACGACGACGCCGTACGCGCCCTGGTACGTGGTGCCCGCCGACCACAAGTGGTACGCGCGGCTCGCCGTGCAGCACCTGCTGATCGATGCGCTCGAGTCGATGAAGCTCGACTGGCCGCTCGCCGACTACGACATCGAGCAGCAGAAGGCGCGGCTCGCGACCGGCTGAGCGGGCGGACGGGCGGCCCGCGGGGCGGGCAGCGCGGGCAGGGCGCGCGGCG
>NZ_SDPL01000678.1 GCF_004135055.1 Agromyces binzhouensis
CTGCGGGGAACGGCGCCCGGCGATCAGCGTCCAGTGCGCGTGCGCCGCCGGGCGGCGACCAGCCACCCCGTCGCCCGGCCCCAGGCCCACCACGCGGCGAGGCCGATCGCGAACGACGCGACGATCGCGAGGGGCGGCGACCACTCCTCGATGGGCGGGTAGACCTGCCAATGGGTGAGGTAGACGAACAGCGAGGCGGATGCCACGGCGCCGAGCGCGCCCGTGAGCACGACCGGCACCGGCAGGCTCGTCACCCAGATCAGCAGTGCGAGCCCGATGACGACGATCCCCTCGCGAACCGGATCGCCGAAGAAGCCCGGCACCGTCGCGAGCACGATCGCGCTCGCCACCACCCGGCGCGGCACCGACGTCGACCGGGCGACGAGCCAGCCGAGCGCGATGAGCCACGCGATGGCGGGCAGCGCGTAGCGCAGCGGAGACGAGGGCGTGATCCCGCCCGAGACCGCGTAGCGCACCGCGAGTGCGATGCCGAGCACCGTCAGCGCGAACGCGTACGGGAAGCGCCGCTCCAGCTTGGCGACGCCGGGGACGGCGCAGACGGCGGCGAGCCCGACGATCGACCACACGAGCGCCTCGAGGAACCAGAACTGCCACTGCTCGCTCCAGCCGGTCGCACCCGGCACGAGCCAGTTCGAGAGCAGCACCGTGGCCGGATCGTACGTGCGGGCGATGAGTGCGACCCCGCCGATCCAGAGGACTGCCGGCACGGCGATGAGCGCCGCGCTGCGAAGCAGGCCGCGCACGCGTCGGCGGCGTTCGGTGCGTTCGCCGGTGGTCGGCGCAGCGGGCGCAGCGAAGCGGAATCGGGCGAGGTTGAACCCCGCGACCGCGAGCAGCAGGTGCGCTCCGCCCTTGAGCTGCACGACGTCGGCGTGCGTCGCGACGATCAGCACGATCGCGAGCGCGCGAAGCACGACGGACGTCTCGAGCCGTGCGATGCGCCGGGGTCGGTGGGCCGGCGCCCCTGCCCGTGCTGCCGCGCGGGCCGAGGGCACGTCGGCGGGGGCCGGG
>NZ_SDPL01000679.1 GCF_004135055.1 Agromyces binzhouensis
GTCGGCGCGCCCCTCGCCGAGCACCTGCCGGCGATCCCGCCGCGGCAGGCCGGCGCACTGCGCATCGCGGCCGGCCTGGACCGCGGCGATCCGCCGGATCGATACCTGGTCGGACTCGGCACGCTCTCCCTGCTGGCGGTCGCGGGCGAGGCGGGCCCGGTGGCGTGCGTGGTCGACGACGCGCATCTCCTCGACCCCGAATCGTTCGACGTGCTCGCGTTCGTCGCGCGACGCCTGCAGGCCGAGCGGGCGGCGATCCTCCTCGCCGGGCGGGCTGACGAGCTGCCGCAGGCACGGACCGCCGGGGTGCCCACGCTCGAGCTCACCGGCCTCGACGCACTCGACGCGGTCCAGCTGCTCGCGCGTTCGGCCGACGAGCCCATCGACCCGTACCTCGCGACGCGGATCGCGCAGGAGACCGGCGGGAATCCGCTCGCGCTCGTCGACCTCGCGCACGAGCTCACGGCGCGGGAGCTGACGGCGACGTCGCTGTCGGAGGCGCCGATACCGATCGGCCAACGGCTCGAGTCCCACTACCGCGTCCGACTCGAGGCGCTCCCGGAGGAGACTCGACGGTGGTTGCTCACGGCTGCGGCCGAGTCGACCGGTGACCGATCAGTCGTCGAGTCGGCGGCGGTCCGGCTCGGCCTGCCCGCCGACGCCGCGACGCCCGCCGAGCGTTCGGGACTCGTCTCCGTGCACGACGCGATCGCGTTCCGGCATCCGCTCGTGCGCCTCGCGGCGTACAGCGGCATGCCGGCCGACGACCGGCGACGCGTGCACGAGGTGCTCGCCGACCTGATGGTCGATCGTGGGCGCGACGACATGGGGGCCTGGCATGCGTCGTCGGCGACGTCGGGGCCGGACGCCGATGTCGCGGAACGGATGGAGCGTGCGGCAGATGCTGCGGGAGGTCGTGGCGGCATCGTCTCGCGTGCCCGCCTGCTCGCGCGCGCGGCGGACCTCACGCCCGACGGAGACGCCCGCGACCTGCGGCTGCTCGCCGCGGCCGAAGCCGCCACGGCG
>NZ_SDPL01000068.1 GCF_004135055.1 Agromyces binzhouensis
ACGGCCGCCGCGGCCGCCGCGATGATGGCCTCGGCCGGGGCGGTCCTCGCCGCGGCACCGGCGTCGGCCGCGGACAACGCGCCGCCGGTCGCCGTGGACGACGTCTTCACCTTCGTGCAGGGCACGACGATGTTCGTGCCGGCGCCCGGCTTCCTCGCGAACGACAGCGACCCCGACGGGGACGCGATCGTCGGGCACGTCACGGACATCTACGGACCCACGCACGGCGTGTCCTGGAGTCCGAACAACGGCAGCATCGTCTACGAGCCCGCCCCCGACCTCGTCGGCTCGCTGAGCTTCGGCTATCGACTGCGCGATGCGCACGGCGCGCTGAGCAACTGGGCGACGATCACCCTCGAGGTGCTCCCGAGCGTGGAGCCCGAGCCCGAGCCCGAGCCCGAGCCGGAGCCCGAGCCGGAGCCGGAGCCCGAGCCGGAGCCGGAGCCGGAGCCGGAGCCGGAGCCGGAGCCTGAGCCCGCTGATCCGGGCGAGCCGGGAGAGCCTTCAGAGCCCGGAGAACCCGCAGAACCCGGGGAGCCGACCGAGCCCGGCGAGCCGACCGAGCCCGGCGAGCCGACCGAGCCCGCCCCGCACGAGGAGCCGGGGCCGGCAGACGTCGACGAGCCCGCCGAGCCCGTTCGCCACGAATCCGCCGAGGAGCTCGCGACGGCCGCACCCGTCGGCAGCCTCGCCCGTACGGGGGCCGACCCCCGACCGTCGCTCGCGATCGCGGCGATCCTCGCCGGGATCGGACTCCTCTTCGTCGCCGCCAGGCCGCGCTCGACGCGATGAGCCCGGTGCCGCGGCGGGCCGGGGAACCCGCCGCGGCATCCGATCCGATCCCCACTCGATCCCGCACCGAACACCGAACCACGAGAAGAACCGCAAGAGAAGGAGCAGGAACCATGATGATGTTCAGCCAGCTCGGCGACATGGTGAAGACCGTGAAGGCCGCGCCCGGCCTCATCGACCGCGCGAACGCGCTCGCCGACCGGACCGCGGCGTACCGGCAGCAGATGGATGCCATGGCGGCCCAGGCCGTGCACGCGGAGCCCGCCGCGGGCGCGCTCGAGCCCATCGCCGGCGTCGACCTCGATCGCTACGCCCGAATCGTCAAGGGCATCGCGGCCTACGGCTACGACGAGACGAAGCTGCCCGTCGTGGCCGGAATGTTCGGCATCGATCCCGAGGCGTGGGCGCAGGCCCAGGCCGGCTGGGGCGCCCGCATCCAGGCCGACCGCGGCGTCGGCCGCCGGTTCAACGAGATCTACGCGGCGGTGTGACATGGGCTTCCTCGCAGACCTCCGCACGCTGAACGCGCAGGCGACGGCCGTCCGGGAGCGGATGGACGTCGGCGCGACGCTCGCCGCCGCGCAGCAGTCCCTCGAGCAGGCCGATCGCGTGATGGCCGCGGCCGTCGCCGCGAACGACCCCGCATCCGACGCCGCGCGCGTCCGCACGACCGCCTCGGTGGTGTCCGCCCGCCAGCTGCCCATGGTGATCGGCATGGACGTCATGGTCGAGCTCGAGCTCGTCGCCAAGCTCCCGGGCGGCATCCCCGTCCCGGCGTCCCGCACCCAGCCGCTCGCGCCGATCCAGCTCGCTCGCGTGACCCCGGGTGCGATCGTCGACGTGAGCCTCGTGCCGGGTCGTCCCGAGACGGTCCGGCTCGAGATCGGGGCCTGAGCCGGCGGTCGATCCGGTGGTGACGACGGATGCCGCGTGGGGGAGCCCCACGCGGCATCCGTCATCGCGAGCAGGGGCGCCTCGGGCCGGGTCGACCGGTCGCCTGAAGCGGTCCGCGCGGGTTATACCGGAGAAGCGGAGACAAATCAAGAATCCGACTGGACACGGCGCGCCTTCCGGTCTATGCTTGACCTTTGCGCTCCCAGACCCACTATGCCTTCATATTGCGGTCGGCTTCTGCGTGTCGGGTCTCCCGGCATCCGCACCACGTCTGAGGGGTCAACTCCACCACCACCGACAGTGAACCGGCCCCCGACGGGGCCATGGAGGTCATTTCCTTGGCTGCTGCGCGCAACGCATCCACGCCCACCCCCAAGAACGGACGCGGTGCAAGCCGCCTCTCGTTCGCGAAGGTCACCGACACCCTCACCGTACCCGATCTGCTCGCCCTCCAGACCGAGAGCTTCGACTGGCTCGTCGGCAACGAGGCGTGGCGGGCCCGCGTCGAGGAGGCCATCGAGTCCGGCCGTCAGGACCTTCCCGAGGCCACCGGCCTCGAGGAGATCTTCGAGGAGATCTCGCCCATCGAGGACCTCGGCGAGACCATGCAGCTCTCGTTCTCGAACCCGGAGCTCGAGCCGCCGAAGTACACGATCGACGAGTGCAAGGAGAAGGGCAAGACCTACTCCGCTCCGCTGTACGTCAACGCGGAGTTCATGAACCACCTCACCGGTGAGATCAAGACCCAGACGGTCTTCATGGGCGACTTCCCGCTCATGACCCCGAAGGGCACGTTCGTCATCAACGGCACCGAGCGCGTCGTCGTCTCGCAGCTCGTCCGTTCGCCCGGCGTCTACTTCGAGCGCACGCCCGACAAGACCTCCGACAAGGACATCTACTCGGCGCGCGTCATCCCGAGCCGCGGCGCATGGCTCGAGTTCGAGGTCGACAAGCGCGACCAGGTCGGCGTCCGCATCGACCGCAAGCGCAAGCAGTCGGTCACCGTCTTCCTGAAGGCCCTCGGCCTGACCTCCGAGGAGATCCTCGAGGAGTTCGCCGGCTACGAGTCCATCGCGCTCACCCTCGAGAAGGACAACATCCTCACGAAGGAAGAGGCGCTCAAGGACATCTACCGCAAGCTCCGTCCGGGCGAGCAGGTGGCTGCCGAGGCCGCGCGTGCGCTCCTCGACAACTTCTACTTCAACCCGAAGCGCTACGACCTCGCGAAGGTCGGCCGGTACAAGATCAACAACAAGCTCGGCCTCGAGGCGCCGCTCACCGACTCGGTGCTGACGGTTCAGGACATCGTCGCCACGATCAAGTACCTCGTCGCGCTGCACGAGGACCGTCCGACCCTGCCCGGCCGCCGCGGCGGCAAGGCGGTCGACATCCGCCTCGACGTCGACGACATCGACAACTTCGGCAACCGCCGCATCCGCGCGGTGGGCGAGCTGATCCAGAACCAGGTCCGCACGGGCCTGTCCCGCATGGAGCGCGTCGTCCGCGAGCGCATGACCACGCAGGACATCGAGGCGATCACCCCGCAGACCCTGATCAACGTCCGCCCCGTCGTGGCCGCGATCAAGGAGTTCTTCGGAACCTCGCAGCTCTCGCAGTTCATGGACCAGAACAACCCGCTGGCCGGCCTCACGCACAAGCGTCGCCTCTCGGCGCTCGGCCCCGGCGGCCTCTCGCGCGACCGCGCGGGCGTCGAGGTCCGCGACGTGCACCCCTCGCACTACGGCCGCATGTGCCCGATCGAGACCCCGGAAGGCCCGAACATCGGCCTCATCGGATCGCTCGCCTCGTTCGCGCGCATCAACTCGTTCGGCTTCATCGAGACCCCGTACCGCCGGGTCGAGGACGGCAAGGTCACCGACCGGATCGACTACCTCACCGCGATGGAGGAGGACGACTACATCGTCGCCCAGGCCAACGCGCCGCTCGACGCCAAGGGCCACTTCGTCGAGGAGCGCGTCCTCGCGCGTCGCAAGGGCGGCGAGGTCGACCTGTTCCCGGCCGACGAGATCGGCTACATGGACGTCTCGCCGCGGCAGATGGTGTCGGTGGGCACCTCGCTCATCCCGTTCCTCGAGCACGACGACGCGAACCGCGCCCTCATGGGCGCGAACATGCAGCGTCAGGCGGTGCCGCTGCTGCGCAGCGACTCGCCGTTCGTCGGCACGGGCATGGAGGGCTACGCCGCGATCGACGCCGGTGACGTGATCACCGCCGACCGCGCGGGCGTCGTCGCCGAGGTCTCGGCCGACGCGGTCACGCTGCAGCTCGACGAGGGCGGCACGCAGACCTACTACCTGCGCAAGTTCGACCGCTCGAACCAGGGCACGTCGTACAACAACCGCGTCGTCGTCTCCGCCGGCGAGCGCGTCGAGGTCGGCGAGGTCATCGCCGACGGTCCCGCGACCGACGACGGCGAGCTCGCGCTCGGCAAGAACCTCCTCGTGGCGTTCATGCCGTGGGAGGGCCACAACTTCGAGGACGCGATCATCCTCAGCCAGAACCTGGTGAAGGACGACGTCCTCTCCTCGATCCACATCGAGGAGTACGAGGTCGACGCCCGCGACACCAAGCTCGGCAAGGAGGAGATCACCCGCGACCTCCCCAACGTGAGCCCCGACCTGCTGGCAGACCTCGACGAGCGCGGCATCATCCGCATCGGCGCCGAGGTCCGCCCCGGCGACATCCTCGTCGGCAAGGTCACGCCGAAGGGCGAGACCGAGCTGTCGGCCGAGGAGCGACTGCTCCGCGCGATCTTCAACGAGAAGAGCCGCGAGGTGCGCGACACGTCGCTGAAGGTCCCCCACGGCGAGCAGGGCACGATCATCGGCGTCAAGGTGTTCGACGCGCAGGACGGCGACGACGAGCTCGGCTCGGGCGTCAACCAGCGCGTGATCGTCTACATCGCCCAGAAGCGCAAGATCACCGAGGGCGACAAGCTCGCCGGCCGCCACGGCAACAAGGGCGTCATCTCGAAGATCCTGCCGGTCGAGGACATGCCGTTCCTCGCCGACGGCACGCCGGTCGACGTCATCCTGAACCCGCTCGGCATCCCCGGTCGAATGAACTTCGGCCAGGTGCTCGAGACCCACCTCGGCTGGGTCGCCAAGCAGGGCTGGAAGGTCGAGGGCAACCCGGACTGGGCCAAGCGCCTGCCCGAGGGCGCCCGCGAGGCCGAGCCCGGCACCAAGGTCGCCACGCCCGTGTTCGACGGCGCGCTCGAGGAGGAGATCGCGGGTCTGCTCGACTCGACCCTCCCGAACCGCGACGGCGAGCGGCTCATCGACTCCAGCGGCAAGACGCAGCTGTTCGACGGCCGTTCGGGCGAGCCGTTCCCGTACCCGGTCTCCGTGGGCTACATGTACATCCTGAAGCTCCACCACCTCGTCGACGACAAGATCCACGCGCGTTCGACCGGCCCGTACTCGATGATCACCCAGCAGCCGCTCGGTGGGAAGGCGCAGTTCGGCGGCCAGCGCTTCGGCGAGATGGAGGTGTGGGCGCTCGAGGCCTACGGCGCCGCATACGCGCTGCAGGAGCTCCTCACGATCAAGTCCGACGACATCCTCGGCCGCGTCAAGGTGTACGAGGCCATCGTCAAGGGCGAGAACATCCAGGAGCCCGGCATCCCCGAGTCCTTCAAGGTGCTCATGAAGGAGATGCAGTCGCTGTGCCTGAACGTCGAGGTCCTCTCGGCCGACGGCACCGCGGTGAGCCTCCGCGACACCGATGACGAGGCCTTCCGCGCAGCGGAGGAGCTCGGCATCAACATCTCCGCGCGCTTCGAGTCGTCGAACATCGACGAGATCTGATCCGCCAGGCATACGAGAACGACTTCAGGAATCTAGGAGAGAAATTGCTCGACGCAACGACGTTCGATGAGCTCCGTATCGGCCTGGCGACCGCCGAGGACATCCGCAAGTGGTCCTACGGCGAGGTCAAGAAGCCCGAGACCATCAACTACCGCACGCTGAAGCCCGAGAAGGACGGGCTCTTCGGCGAGCAGATCTTCGGACCCAGCCGCGACTGGGAGTGCGCCTGCGGCAAGTACAAGCGCGTCCGCTTCAAGGGCATCGTCTGCGAGCGATGCGGTGTCGAGGTCACCAAGTCCTCGGTCCGCCGCGAGCGGATGGGCCACATCGAGCTGGCCGCGCCCGTGACGCACATCTGGTACTTCAAGGGCGTGCCCTCGCGCCTCGGGTACCTGCTCGACATGGCGCCGAAGGACCTCGAGAAGGTCATCTACTTCGCCGCGTACATGGTGATCGACGTCGACGACGAGGGTCGTCACGCCGACATGCCCGGCCTCGAGAACGAGCTCCGGCTCGAGATCAAGGCCATCGGCGACGCCCGCGACGCTCGCATCGCCGAGCTCATGCAGCGCAAGGAGGAGGAGCTCGCGGCCCTGGAGGCCGAGGGCGCCAAGTCCGACCAGAGGAAGCGCGCCGAGGCCGCGGCCGACAAGGAGATGGCCGGCGTCCGCAAGTCGGGCGACGAGCAGATCGCGCACCTCGAGCGCGTGTGGGAGGACTTCCGCACGCTGAAGGTCGGCGACCTGAAGCCCGAGGACTCGGTCTTCCAGGAGCTGCAGGACCGCTTCGGCATGTACTTCGAGGCCTACATGGGCGCCGAGGCGATCAAGAAGCGCCTCCTGTCCTTCGACCTGGCCGCCGAGGCGGAGGACCTGCACCTGCAGATCGCCGAGGGCAAGGGCCAGAAGAAGATCCGCGCGATCAAGCGGCTCAAGGTCGTCAACTCGTTCCTGCAGACCGGCAACTCGCCGGCCGCGATGGTCCTCGACGTCGTCCCGGTGATCCCGCCGGAGCTGCGCCCGATGGTCCAGCTCGACGGTGGCCGCTTCGCGACCTCCGACCTGAACGACCTCTACCGTCGCGTGATCAACCGCAACAACCGCCTCCGTCGCCTGCTCGACCTCGGCGCGCCCGAGATCATCGTGAACAACGAGAAGCGGATGCTCCAGGAGGCCGTCGACGCGCTGTTCGACAACGGCCGCCGCGGCCGTCCGGTCACGGGCACCGGCAACCGCGCCCTGAAGTCCCTGAGCGACATGCTCAAGGGAAAGCAGGGTCGCTTCCGCCAGAACCTGCTCGGCAAGCGCGTGGACTACTCGGGCCGTTCGGTCATCGTCGTCGGTCCGCAGCTCAAGCTGCACCAGTGCGGCCTGCCGAAGCAGATGGCGCTCGAGCTGTTCAAGCCGTTCGTCATCAAGCGCCTGATCGACCTCAGCCACGCGCAGAACATCAAGGCCGCCAAGCGCATGGTGGAGCGTTCGCGTCCGCAGGTGTGGGACGTGCTCGAGGAGATCATCCGCGAGCGCCCCGTGCTGCTGAACCGCGCGCCCACGCTGCACCGCCTCGGCATCCAGGCGTTCGAGCCGCAGCTGGTCGAGGGCAAGGCCATCCAGCTCCACCCGCTCGTCTGCGCCGCGTTCAACGCGGACTTCGACGGCGACCAGATGGCCGTGCACCTGCCGCTGTCCGTCGAGGCGCAGGCCGAGGCCCGCATCCTCATGCTGGCGTCGAACAACATCCTCAAGCCGTCGGACGGCCGTCCGGTGACCCTGCCCTCGCAGGACATGATCATCGGCCTCCACCACCTGACGACGGTCATCGAGGGCGGTGCCGGTGAGGGTCGTGCGTTCTCGTCGATCGCCGAGGCGGTCCTCGCGTTCGACCAGAACCGTCCCGGCGAGCCGGTGCTCGACCTCGGCGCCATGGTGAAGATCCGCCTCGAGGGGCTGCACTTCGCCGAGGGCCAGGAGCCCGAGGGCTTCGTGTCGGGCCAGCCGTTCCTGATGGAGACGACCCTCGGTCGCGCGCTCTTCAACGAGGCGCTTCCGGAGGACTACCCCTTCTTCAACGCGCAGGCGGGCAAGTCGCAGATCTCGCAGATCGTCAACGACCTCGCCGAGCGCTACCCGAAGACCGAGGTGGCCGCGACGCTCGACCGCATCAAGGACGCCGGCTTCCGCTGGGCGACCCGTTCGGGCGTGACCGTCGCACTCTCCGACATCGTCGAGCTGCCGCAGAAGCGGGAGATCGTCTCGAAGTACGAGAAGCAGGCCGCGAAGGTCCAGTCGCAGTTCGAGAAGGGTCTCACGACCGACCTCGAGCGTCGTCAGGAGCTCATCCAGATCTGGACCAAGGCGACCGACGAGGTCGCGAAGGCCATGCAGGAGGAGTTCGCCGCGGACCAGGGCAACACCATCAACCGCATGGTGACCTCGGGTGCTCGTGGTAACTGGCTGCAGGTGCGCAACATCGCCGGCATGCGAGGCCTCGTGAACAACCCGAAGGGCGAGATCATCCCGCGTCCGATCATCTCCTCGTACCGCGAGGGGCTGTCGGTGGCGGAGTACTTCATCGCCACGCACGGTGCCCGCAAGGGCCTGGCCGACACGGCCCTCCGTACGGCCGACTCGGGCTACCTCACGCGTCGTCTGGTGGACGTCTCGCAGGACGTCATCATCCGCGAGGACGACTGCGGCACCTCGAAGGGCCTCGAGCTCCCGATCGCCGCGGTCGACTCGACGGGTGCGCTCGTGCGCGACCCGAACGTCGAGAACTCGGTGTTCGCCCGGTCGCTCGCGACCGACACGGTGAACGCGAAGGGCGAGGTCGTGGCCGCCGCAGGCGACGACGTCGGCGACGTGCTGATCGACAAGCTCGTGGCGGCGGGCGTCGAGTCGATCAAGGTCCGCTCGGTGCTCACCTGCGAGTCCGCGGTCGGCGTGTGCGCGAAGTGCTACGGCCGTTCGCTCGCGACGGGCAAGCTCGTCGACATCGGCGAGGCCGTCGGCATCATCGCGGCCCAGTCGATCGGCGAGCCGGGCACCCAGCTCACGATGCGCACCTTCCACACCGGTGGTTCGGCCTCGGCCGACGACATCACGCAGGGTCTGCCCCGCGTGCAGGAGCTCTTCGAGGCCCGCACCCCCAAGGGTGCGTCGCCCATCGTCGAGGCCCCCGGTCGCATCACGATCGACGAGACCGAGAAGCAGCGCAAGGTCATCCTCACGCCCGACAACGGCGACGAGCCGATCGCGTACAACGTGCTCAAGCGTTCGACGCTGCTCGTCGAGGACGGCCAGCACGTCGAGCTCGGCCAGCAGCTGATCGTCGGCACCGTCGACCCGAAGGAGGTCCTCCGGGTCAAGGGCGTGCGCGAGGTGCAGAAGCACCTGGTGAACGGCGTGCAGGACGTGTACCGCTCGCAGGGCGTGCCGATCCACGACAAGCACATCGAGGTCATCGTCCGGCAGATGCTCCGCAAGGTGACGGTCGTCGACCACGGCGACACCGACCTGCTGCCGGGTGAGCTCGTCGACCGTTCGAAGTACAACGGGATCAACCGTGCTGCGCTCACCGAGGGCAAGAAGACGGCGTCGGCTCGTCAGGAGGTCATGGGCATCACCAAGGCCTCGCTCGCGACCGAGTCGTGGCTGTCGGCCGCGTCCTTCCAGGAGACGACCCGCGTGCTCACGCAGGCCGCCATGGAGGGCAAGTCCGACCCGCTCGTCGGCCTCAAGGAGAACGTGATCATCGGCAAGCTGATCCCGGCCGGTACGGGCCTCGCCAAGTACCGGAACGTCACCGTCGAGGCGACCGAGGAGGCGAAGGCGGAGCGCTACCCGAACCGCATCTTCTCCGACGACGCGTCGTTCACCGAGGGCGACCTCAGCTTCGTCGACTTCGACTCGTTCTCGAGCGACGACTTCACCCCCGGCAACTACAGCTGATCCCCACGGGGCGGCGGCCCGGCCGCCGCCCCGTGCACACGACGGGCCCCGGAGCGATCCGGGGCCCGTCGTCGTCCGATCGCCACCGCCTGATGACGGCACTCAGGTGCGCGGGCTAGTATCTCGGGCGGTCGTCCCATCCGAATCCGTCCCGGAGCCCACATGCCAGACGCTGCCCCCGCCACCCGCCGATCGAGGACGCTGCTCATCGTCGCCGCGTCCGCGCTGGTGATCGCAGTCGTCGCCCTCGTCGTGGTCCTGGCGCTGCCCGCCCCGGGCAGCCAGTCCGCCGAGCCGGCGTCGCAGACCCGTCCCGCGCCGACCGCCGAGCCGGCACCGGCACCGGTCGCGGTCCCGACGCCGGAGCCGGTGCGCGACGAGCGGATCCCGACCGACTGCGCGGGCATCTACACGTTCGACTGGTCGAGCACGTTCGCTCCCGGCTACGCGCTGAACCCGGAGTGGTCGACGGCCGACGGCGCTCCGGCGCTCTTCGGGACGGATGACGCGGGCGCGCTGCCGGTGCTGCAGGAGACGTCGCAGCTCACCTGCGCGTGGCTCCCCCCGGAGGGCGGCGACGGACGCGTCGGCCTCGTGACGAACGTCGCGAGCGTCGACGAGGCCCAGACCGCGGCGGCGATCGCGGCGTTCCAGGCCGCCGGCCAGGAGTGCTACCAGGAGGAGGGCGGCACGCGCTGCATCCTCGAATTCGAGGGCGTTGCGGGCTCGGCAGGCGAGTCGCACTTCATCCGCGAGGGCCTCTGGATCGCCACGCGCTGGGACGGCCCGGCCGTGAGCGGCTACACGCTCGACATCGTCTCGCAGCTCTTCGCCTGACCCGCGACCGGGTCCGGCCTGCACCGCGACGCGCGGGCGACCTCCCGCGCGTGCCTCCCGGTCGCACGCCGACGCGTTGCTAGAGTGAGCCGCACCACGGGCGGCCGGTGCTGCCCGGAAGGAGCGGACGATGAGCAGCACGACACCCGGATCCGAGCCCGACCGGCCGGCCGCCGACGACCGGTCCGCGACCGACGCCACCGACGCGTCGACGGATGCCGCGTCGGGCGACGACATCGCCGCCGAGCAGGCGCAGGTCGACCCGACGGCTCCCGATGCGGAGCACGTCGATCGCGTCGAGCCTCCGGCCGTCGCGCCCGAACCGGCCGCGTCCGGGGAGGAGCACGACTTCACCGGGACGCAGGGCGCGGAGGAGCCGACGTCGGCGGAGGCATCCGCACCGGTCGCGCCGACGCAGGCCGAGACGGCCGACGAGCGATCCGAACTCGACGCCGCCGTCGAGCGGGCGCGCACCGACCACCCGCCCGTCGCCGACGAGACGACGGCGATCGACGAGCACCCCGAGCCGGTGCGCGCCGAAGCCGTCCGCCGCGAGACCGGCGTGCCCGAGACGGTCGGCGCGACGG
>NZ_SDPL01000680.1 GCF_004135055.1 Agromyces binzhouensis
CCGGCGGCAGACCTCCGCGGCGGGTCGCGCCCTCTCGACCAGGACGACCTCGGCGGCGCCGCGGCTCGCGGCCTCGAGCCCGAGCGCGCCCGAACCGGCGTACAGGTCGAGCACCGTCGCGCCGTCCACGGCATCGCGTGCCTCGAGCGCGGAGAAGATCGCCTCGCGCACGCGATCGCTCGTCGGACGCGTGCCCGAGCGGGGCACGGCGAGGGTGAGCGAACCGGCGAAGCCGGCGATGATGCGCGTCATGTCTCGGGAGCATAACGGCCCCTCCCCGGGCGCTGCCATGATGGTCTGGTGGATGATTCGACCGACGCCCTGCACGCCGATCCGTCGCACCACCGGGCGCAGGAGCAGCTCGCCATCGACCGGATCTGGGACTTCGCCGACCCCGCGGCGAGCGAGGAGCGCTTCCGCGCCGCCGCGGCCGACGAGACGCTGACCGCACACGGTCGCGCGGTCATGGCCACGCAGCTGGCCCGCGCCATGGGGATCCAGCACCGCGAGGACGAGGCGCTCGCGGTCCTCGCCGAGCTCGAGTCGGCCGACGCGGGCGATTCCGACGAGGAGGTCGCCGAGCTGCGCGCGCGCATCGCGCTCGAGCGGGGTCGCATGGCCGCGGCCGGCGGGCGCGTCGACGAGGCCGTGCCCGAGTTCACGCGTGCCGTCCGCGAGGGCGCGCTCGGCGGCTCGACGTTCCTCGTGCTCGACGCCCTGCACATGCTGGCGCTGAACGACGCCGGACACGAGGAGGAGTGGGCCGCCGAGGGCTTCGACATCCTCGAGGGCGTCCGCGACCCCCGACTCAAGCGGTGGGGCGTGGCCCTGCACAACAACCTCGGATGGACCAAGCACGACGGCGGCGACGCGCAGGCGGCGCTCCACCACTTCCGCAAGGCCGTCGACGCCGCCGACCGCTACGGGACGGCCGGGCAGCAGCACGTGGCGCGCTGGTCCGTCGGGCGCGCGCTGCGCACGCTCGGCCGCACCGACGAGGCGCTCGAGATCCAGCGCG
>NZ_SDPL01000681.1 GCF_004135055.1 Agromyces binzhouensis
CGTGCCGCACGCCGCACACCGGGCACGCGTGGACGAGCTCGACGTCGTCGGCCGGGACGCCGGCCGACGCGGCGAGGTGCGCGCGGAGGACCGATTCGACGCCGGCGCCGCGCCTGCCGCCCGCGGCGACCATCACGCGCACCCCGGTGTCCTCGAGCTCGACGACCTCGGCGGATGCGATGTCCATGCGCCCATGATGTCGCACTCCCGGGCGACCGCCGATCCCCCGCCATATTCCGGGGCTCGCATACGGCCTGACGTAGCGTCGGAGGGTGAGTGAGATCGAGGCCGACGCAGTCCCCTCCCCGCGGGCGAAGCCCGGCCCGGTGTACGGGCTCGTCCGAGGCGTCCTCCGGCCGCTCGTCAGGATGATCTACCGGCCGACGATCACCGGTGCCGAGAACGTGCCGCGGACCGGCCCCGTCATCCTCGCCTCCAACCACCTGTCCTTCGTCGACAGCATCGTGATCCCGCTCGCCGCACCGCGACCGGTGCAGTTCCTGGCGAAGTCGCACTACTTCACGGGCACCGGGCTCAAGGGATGGATGTCCCGCACGTTCTTCACCGCCATCGGCGCGGTGAGCGTGGAACGCGGCGCCGGCGCGCAGGCGCAGGCCGCGCTCGACCAGGGGCGCCGGATCCTCGACTCCGGCAGCGCGTTCGCGCTCTACCCGGAGGGCACGCGCTCCCTCGACGGGCGCCTGTACCGGGGGCGCACCGGCATCGCCTGGCTGGCGCTCACGACCGGCGCGACGGTCGTGCCCGTCGGCCTCATCGGCACCCAGGAGATCCAGCCCGTGGGCTCGTCGGTGCCGCGCGTGCGCCCGGTCACGGTGCGCTTCGGCGAGCCGCTCGACCTCAGCAGGCACGGGGCGCCGTCGTCGGGTCGCGCCCGCCGAGCCGCGACCGACGAGGTCATGGCGGCGATCCACGCACTCACCGGCCAGGAACTCGCCGACGCCTACAACGAGGCGCCGCCGCACGGCGCGCTCGCGAAGCTCGCGGACCGCGTCGCCC
>NZ_SDPL01000682.1 GCF_004135055.1 Agromyces binzhouensis
GTCGCGGCCGCCCCGCAACTGCGCGACGCGGCGGTCGAGGGTCTGCTGCTCCTGCCGCTCGACGTCGGCGAACCGCCGCTCCGAGACGCGCGCGCGCCGCACGATCCCGTCGTCGACGACCCGCACGCCGCCCTCGCCGATGGCCCCCATCGCCACCTCGGACTGCCCGGGGATGCCGAGCTTGCGGACGACGATGACGTCGAGCGGTGCGTCGAGACCCTCGGCGACCGCGGCGGCGACCGGCACGCCCCCGCGCGGGAGCCCGAGGACCACCACGTCCTCGTCGCGGAACGCCTCGAGCCGCTCCAGCAGGGCGGCCGCCGCGTCGGCGCGGTCACGGAACATGCCTCCAGCATGCGCGCGGGTCGCCGCGGGCGCGAGGCCGTTGGTCCCCACGGTCGGGCGGGAGAGCGGATGCCGCGGCATGACCTTCGTCCTCCGCGCACGGCGCCTCCCGGCGCACGCTGGCAGTCGAGGCGACCGGCGACGACCCGCCCGCCGCCCGAGCCGGGAGGGAGACCGGGAGATGGACGCCTGGACGACGGTCGGCGACGGGCGACTGACGCCCTCGACGCCCCCCGAGCCCGACCCCGCCGCGGACGAGCTCGTCGTCGAGGTCGCCGCGTGCGGCGTGTGCCGCACCGACCTGCACGTGATCGACGGCGAGCTCGAACCGCACCGGAGCCCGGTCGTCCCGGGTCACCAGGTCGTCGGCCGCGTGGTCGCGACCGGACCCGGCGTGCGCCGCACCGCGGTCGGCGACCTCGTCGGGATCGCATGGCTGCGCGGGACCTGCGGTGCGTGCCGGTGGTGCCGGTCGGGCCGCGAGAACCTCTGCCCCGACGCGCGGTTCACGGGGTGGGACGCCGACGGCGGGTATGCGCGGTACGCCACGGTGCCCGAGGCGTTCGCGTACGCGCTGCCGTCCGACGCCGACCCCGTCGCCGTCGCGCCGCTGCTCTGCGCGGGCATCATCGGCTACCGCGCGCTCCGCCGCGCGAACCTGCCGCCGG
>NZ_SDPL01000683.1 GCF_004135055.1 Agromyces binzhouensis
GCCGACCTCGCCGCGCTCGGGGCGCTCGGGAAGTGGCTGGCCGACCGCGACCTGTCGACGCGGCGCCTCGCCGACGAGGTGCGCCGCGGCATCCGCGGGTCGATCGCCCCGGACGAGTCGCCGTCGATCGTCGACGCGCTCGACTTCGTCCTCACCGCGCCCGACGACCACCGTGCCCTCGCACGGTTGAGCGAGGAGGGCCTCGCCCGCATGCGCCGCGCGGGCGCCCAGTTGCAGGCGCTCCGGCGCCGCGCCGGGCTCGGGCTCGTCGACTTCGTGACCCTGGTGCAGCAGGAGCTCCTCCTCGACATCGAGGTGGCCGCGAACCCGGCCCAGCCGTTGGGTTCGGCGAGCCTCGAGTCGTTCGACGACCTCGTGACGAGCTTCGTCGACTCGGCCGAGCACCCGACGCTCGGCGCGTTCCTCGGGTGGCTGACCGAGGCCGAGCAGCGCGACCGGCTGAGCCCCCGACAGGACGAGCCCGAGCCGGGAGCCGTCCAGGTGCTCTCGATCCACGGCTCGAAGGGACTCGAGTGGGACGTGGTGGCCATTCCGCGCATGGTCGACGACGAGCTCCCGTCGAAGCCACGGAGCAACCGGGGCTGGCTGTCGTTCGGCACGTTGCCCGACGAATTCCGCGGCGATGCCGACGAGATCCCGCAGCTGGCCTGGCGGGGCGTGCAGAGCCAGGTCGAGTTCGATGAGGCGGTGAAGGCCTACTCCGAGGAGAACCGGGAACGGCACGCCGAGGAGGAGCGCCGGCTCGCCTACGTCGGCCTCACGCGCGCACGGGCGGAGCTGCTGCTCTCCGGATCGTGGTGGGCGACGCAGCGCGCACCGCGGTCGCCGAGCCCGTTCCTGCGCGAGCTGGTCATGGCCGGGGTGGTGGATGCCGCGGCGCTGCCGTCGACCCCGGCCGAGGCGGAGAACCCGCGATCGTCCGAGGCGGCCCGCGTGAGCTGGCCGCTCGATCCGCTGGGCGCGCGCCGTCCGGCCGTCGTGCGCGC
>NZ_SDPL01000684.1 GCF_004135055.1 Agromyces binzhouensis
CGCCTGCTCGCCGTCGAGACGGCCGCGGTGCAGTCCGAGCTCACCGTTCCGCAGGTCGATGCGCTCGCCGCTGCGGCGGCCCTCGTCGAGCCCGATGCGGTGCTCGTGGCGAACTCGATCGACGGCCGCGACATCGCCGGCCGGTTCGCCGCCCGAGCCCGCGCCGCGCTCGCCGTGGACGCCATCGGCGTCTCGCGCGACGACGAGGGCATCGTCGCCCACCACTCCGTGTACGGCGGCGCGTACAACGTCGACTCCGCGGCGACCTTCGGGCCGCTCGTCGTCACCGTGCGGCAGGGGGCCGTCGACGCTCGCGCCGACGCACGGCCCGTCGCGCTCGAGACGCTCGAGGTGCCCGCCTCGGGCGCGCCGTCGGCCGCCATCGAGTCGATCGAGGTCGCGACCGAGAGCTCGAGCCGACCCGAGCTGCGCGGAGCGAAGCGGGTCGTGTCCGGTGGTCGCGGCCTCGGTTCGGCCGAGAAGTTCGCACTCGTCGAAGAGCTCGCCGACGCCCTCGGGGCTGCGGTCGGCGCGTCCCGCGCGGCCGTCGACGCGGGCTACATCCCGGCCACGCACCAGGTCGGCCAGACCGGCGTCTCGGTCTCCCCGCAGCTCTACGTCGCCCTCGGCATCTCCGGCGCGATCCAGCACAAGGCCGGAATGCAGACGGCCAAGAACATCGTCGCCGTCAACAAGGACCCCGACGCGCCGATCTTCGACGTCGCCGACTTCGGCGTCGTCGGCGACGTCTTCACCGTGGTCCCGCAGCTGATCAGCGCCCTCGCCGAGCGGAAGCGGTGACCCGTGGCCGCTGCAGGCAACCTGCGCAGGGGACTGCCTCGCCGCCCCGGCGGTGATCCCTGGCCCCCTGCCGGCATCGCGGCGGGCGACCACGCGACAGGGTCGGTCGACGCGCTCCAGGACTCGGCCGCGCCCGCGACTGCGCCCGCGATGCCGGTCGTCGCGCCCTCGGAGCCATCCGCCCACCCGCCTCAGGTCGCGACG
>NZ_SDPL01000685.1 GCF_004135055.1 Agromyces binzhouensis
CGTGCTCGACGCGGGCGCGGCCATCGCCGAGGCGCTGCGCGCTCCCGCGTTCGCGCTGCGCGTGCTGGTGGACCGCCAGCTCGTCCTCGCCGCGTGGGACGGCTCCGACGAGCTGGGTCGCTACTCGAGCGATCCGTCGCGCGAGCCGGGCGCCGACGAGGAGGTGCTCGACGAGCCCTTCGGCGCCGAGCACGCTGCGGCGTTCGCGACGGCTGCGGGCGCTCCGGAGTCGGCGGACGAGTTGGAGCAGGTGCTCGCCGAGACGCTCGACTCCGACAGCGTGTTCGAGTCGGAGCGCCTCGCGCACGTGCTGGCCCTCCTCGGGATGCCGGGATGGATCGTCGCGTCGGCCTCGCTGCCGAAGGACGTCCCGACCGGGCCCGACGCCCGTGAGTTCGTCCGCCTGGGCGCGGGCTCGACCGGAGCGTCGGGCATCGTGCGCGGGTGGATGACCGGGCGCGTGCGCCGACGCACGCCGCCGCCGCCGGCGCTCGCCGACCCTCCGCGGGCGGACGATCCCGGCATCGACCCCTGGCTGCTCTGAGACCTCGATCCCGCAGGGCCGCGAGTCGCGGAACTCCTCGTTCGGGATTCGCGCTGCGACGCCGGTTCTGCTGAGAGCGGATCGCCCTGTCGTGGTCACGGCCGCGTGCGTAGCCTCGGCTCATGGGCGAGACGATCGAGTTCCCCGGAGCCGCCGCCGGCCGGCCGCGACGCACGAGGCCGCTGTGGCGCGACGTGCTCGGCGAGGTGCTCCGCGACGAGCGCCGCGAGCAGGAGCGCATCCTGACCGAGGTCGCGCGCACGGCGGGCGTGTCGCCGCAGTACCTGTCCGAGGTCGAGCGCGGCCGGAAGGAGGCCTCGTCCGAGGTGCTCGGCGCGGTCGCCGACGCGCTCGGCCTGGAACTCGTCGACGTCGTGGGCCGCGTCGCCGGTCGACTCGCGGTGCGCGGACCCGTGCGGGACGAGCACCGTCGCGGCGCGAGATCGATTCCA
>NZ_SDPL01000686.1 GCF_004135055.1 Agromyces binzhouensis
CGGCGAGCGCGGCCAGGCCGTAGCGTGCGAGCCACGGCTCGGCGGCGGCCCGGGCGGCGTGCCGGGACCCGCGCATGCGCGCGGCGAACGCGATGTTGTCGCGCACCGTGAGGTGCGGGAACAGCACGTAGTCCTGGAACAGCACGCCGATCCGCCGCCGTTCCGGCGGGAGGCGATCGACGTCGCGGGATCCGATCCGCACGCGCCCCGCGTCGATCGGCACGAGGCCCGCGATCGCGGCGAGCAGGGTCGACTTGCCGGCGCCGTTCGGCCCGATGACGGCGAGCGGATGCCCCGGCAGCGCCTCGAACGACGCCTCGACCCGATGCGTGCCGCGCGTGACGGTCACCTCCGCGTGCAACGCCGGGCGCGCGTCGGACGGCCCCGGCCGGTGCGCGGGCGTCGCCGCCGTCATCCGCGCACCCCCGGCAGCCAGCGGTCGCGGAGGAGCAGGAGTACGCCGACCGACACGGCGAGCAGCAGGAGCGCGAGCGCGATCGCCTCGTCGGGATCGGTCTGCATCGCGAGGTAGCTCGCGATCGGCAGGGTCCGGGTGACGCCGGGCAGGGACCCGGCGAAGGTGATCGTCGCCCCGAACTCGCCGAGCGCCCGCGTGAAGCAGAGCACGGCGCCCGCGGCGACCCCGGGCGCGACGAGCGGAAGCGTGACGTGGCGGAACACCTGCCAGCGCGACGCCCCGAGCGTCGCCGCCGCGAGCTCGGTGCGCCGATCGGCCGAGCGCAACGCGCCCTCGACCGCGAACACGAGGAAGGGCAGCGCGACGAAGACCTGCGCGAGCACCACCGCCCCGGTCGTGAACGGCACGGTGATGCCGAACAGGTCGCCGAGGGCGCCACCGAGCACCCCGCGGCGGCCGAGGAGGAGCAGCAGGGCGATCCCGCCGACGACGGGCGGCAGGACGAGCGGCACGGTCACGGCCGCCCGGAGCAGGCGTCGTCCCGGTGCCGGCCACGATGCGGCGCGCGCGAGGAGG
>NZ_SDPL01000687.1 GCF_004135055.1 Agromyces binzhouensis
GGCCGCGGTGCGGGCGAGCGCGGCGGGCTCGTCGGCGGCCGCCAGCTCGCCGATGAACGCGCCGATCGCGGCCCCGAGCTCGGCGGGGCGTCCGATGCCGTCGCCCTTCCAGAACGGCAGGCGACCCGGTTCCCCGAATGCCGGCGAGACGAGCACGCGGTCGTGCGTGATCTCCTGGATGCGCCAGCTCGTCGCGCCGAGCGCGAACACGTCGCCGACGCGCGACTCGTAGACCATCTCCTCGTCGAGCTCGCCGACGCGCCGACCGGGGCCGGCGTCGCCGATCATGAACACGCCGAACAGTCCGCGGTCGGGGATGGTCCCGCCGCTCGTGACCGCCAGCCGCTGCGCGCCGCGCCTGCCCGTGATCGTGCCGGCGTCGCGATCCCACACGATCCGCGGGCGCAGCTCGCCGAACCGGTCGGACGGGTACCGGCCCGCGAGCAGGTCGAGCGTCGCGTCGAACGCCGAGCGCGGGAGCGAGCCGAACGGCGCCGCGCGCCGGACGACGTCGAACCAGTGCTCGACCTCCCACTCGTCGATCGCGGATGCCGCGACGGTCTGCTGTGCGAGCACGTCGAGCGGGTTCGCCGGGATCCGCATGGGCTCGATCGCACCGTCGACCATGCGCTCGGCGACCACGGCGGAGTGGAGCAGGTCGGCTCGGTGCTTCGGGAACAGCACGCCCTTCGACACCTCGCCCACCTGGTGGCCGGCACGGCCGATGCGCTGCAGGCCGCTCGCGACCGACGGCGGCGACTCGACCTGCATGACGAGGTCGACCGCACCCATGTCGATCCCGAGCTCCAGGCTCGAGGTCGCGACGACGCACTTCAGGCGGCCGGCCTTGAGGTCGGCCTCGACGAGCGCGCGCTCCTCCTTGCTCACCGAACCGTGGTGCGAGCGGGCGATGATCGGCGCGGCGCCGCCGGTGATGCCCGACGCGCCGGGCAGTTCGGCGGGCGGGCGGCGACCCGCGCCCGCCGGC
>NZ_SDPL01000688.1 GCF_004135055.1 Agromyces binzhouensis
CGCCGCGGCGAGCGCCTCGCGGCGGGTCGGCGGGTCGGCCTCCGCGCGAGCCTGGGCAGCGACCTCGGCCCGGACCGGCACCGACGACGTGCCCGAGTCGGGTTCGTCCGTCACCGCGGACCGCGCCAGGTCCCGCTGCCTGTCCATTCGAGCGCACCTCCCCCGACACGGTAGGTCGGCCGGTACCTCCGGCGCACGTGGTCGACGCCAGTCGGCGGATGCGCTAGGCCGCGCGGAGTCGGTGGATCCCGCCTCCCGCGAAGCCGCGTCTTCATTGCTTCCGCACGCCTGTCGGATCAGGGGCAGTCGGCGCGGTACTCGAACACAGGACCGACTCGGCCGGTAGGCATCGACGCGTCGAGAAACGACAAAACCCCCGGCTGACCGGGGGTTTCATTGTAGCGAGGGCGGGACTCGAACCCGCGACACCACGATTATGAGCCGTGTGCTCTAACCACCTGAGCTACCCCGCCGCGAGGCTTCTCCGGTGAAACCGGAGGAACCAGAGCCCCGAGTCAGGATTGAACTGACGACCCCTTCCTTACCATGGAAGTGCTCTACCACTGAGCTATCGGGGCGCGTGCCGCTGTCGCGGCAACCACACGAGAATATCACCTCGGCGCGCGTCCGTTAAATCGTGGGTCGGGCGCTCGGTCAGAGGCTCGTCGGGACGCCCGAGGAGTATGCCGTGCCGGCGAAGATGGCCACGATGAGCAGCACGTAGAGCACGATCGCGAGGCCCATTCCGATGGTCAGGACGTAGCCGAAGATCAGTCCGGTGAGCGCCGCGCCGGCACCCTGCTCGCCCGTGCGGCGGATCTGCGCGCGGGCGATGTGCCCGCACACGATCGCGGCGATCGAGCTGATCGGACCGACCATCAGCGCGCCGAGCCCCAGGCCGAACGCGACCCAGGCGAGCACGTTGTGCGGCGCCGCGACGGGCGGGGTCCAGGGGGCGGGCACCGCAGGCGCGGCGA
>NZ_SDPL01000689.1 GCF_004135055.1 Agromyces binzhouensis
CGGCGGCGACGCCGCCCCGCCCGCCCGTCTACGCCGTCGCGCTGGAGCCGGCCTCGCAGTCGGATGACGAGAAGCTGCCGGTCGCGCTCGCACGGCTCACCGCGGAGGATCCGACGCTCGTGGTCGACCGGGCGGGCGAGCACACGGTGCTGCGCGGGCTCGGCGACACGCATGTCGCGGTCGCCGTCGAACGCCTCGCGCGCGTGTTCGGCGTGCACGTCGAGACGGCGCCGGCGCCGGTGGCGTTCCGGGAGACGATCGCGGGGTCGGCCTCGGTCGAGGGGAAGCTCAAGAAGCAGTCGGGCGGGCACGGCCAGTTCGCGGTCGTGCAGCTGAACGTCTCGCCGCTTCCGCCCGGCGAGGGGTTCGAGTTCGTCGACTCCGTCACGGGCGGTGCGGTGCCGCGGCAGTACATCAGCGCGGTGGAGAAGGGCGCCCGCGACGCGCTCGCCTCGGGCGGTCCGCAGGGGCACCCGGTCGTCGACGTCAGGGTCGAGCTCACGGACGGCAAGTCGCACTCGGTCGACTCGTCGGACATGGCGTTCCGCACGGCCGCGTCGATCGGAGTGAAGGCGGCGCTCGCCGAGGCCGGGACGGTGCTGCTCGAGCCGGTCTCGAGCGTGACGGTGACGGTGCCGAACGACCTGCAGGGCGCCGTGCTCACCGACCTCTCCGGCCGTCGCGGCCGGGTGAGTGCCACCGAGGCGGCGAGCGACGGCCGTGCGCGGGTCGTCGCGCACGTTCCCGAGGCCGAGCTCACGCGGTACGTGCTCGACCTGCGCTCGATCACCGCGGGCCAGGCCGAGCTCACCATCACGCCCGACCACTACGCGAAGGCGCCGAGCGCGGCGCGGGCCTGAACCCGCCGGGGCCTGAACCCGCCGGGGCCTGAACCCGCCGGGGCCTGAACCCGTCGGGCTAGTACCCGCCCGCCGCCAGGTGCTGCCCCGCGACGGCCAGCGCATCCGCGACCG
>NZ_SDPL01000069.1 GCF_004135055.1 Agromyces binzhouensis
CGGCGAGCACGGCTGCGACGGCGAGCACGGCCGCGCCGGTCGCGACCGCGGGGATCGCGGCGTCGACGTACGCCGTCGGCGTGAGCGCGCCGCCGGCGCCCGTGAAGACCGCGGTGAGCACCGCGACGCCGAGTGCGCCGCCGATCTCGCGGAGCGTGGAGTTCGTGCCGGAGGCCTTCGCGTGGTCGCGCTCGGGCATCCTGGCGAGCACCGCCGTCGCCATCGGCGCGAACACGAGGCCCATCCCGATGCCGGCGAGTGCGAACGCCGGGACGAGGGCCGGGTACGCGACGTCCTCGCTGAGGGTGGCGGCGATCCAGAACATCGCCGTCGCCTGGGCCGCGAGCCCGGCGACCATCAGGGCGCGCGTGCCGATGCGCGGGGCGAGCAGGCCGGCCAGGGGTGCGACGAACATGGGCGCCAGGGTCCACGGCATCGTCATCAGGCCCGCCTCGAGCGCGCTGCGCCCCTGGACGACCTGCAGGAACTGCACGAGCAGGAAGATCGCCCCGAAGACGCCGAAGCTGAAGGTGAACCCGACCGCGTTCGCGACGCTGAAGCTCCGGTCGCGGAAGAGCGACAGCGGCAGCACGGGCGCGTTCGCGCGGGCCTCCCACAGCAGGAAGGCGACGAGCAGCACTGCCCCGGTGACCAGGGGGAGCAGCACCTCGGCGCTGGTCCAGCCCGCTTCGTTGCCGCGGACGATGCCGAACACGAGGCCGAGCACGCCGACGCCCGCGAGGCCGACGCCGAGGACGTCGATCGGTCGGCGCTCGCCCCGCACGTCGTCGAGGACGAGGCGGGCGAGGAGGAACGCCACGATGCCGATCGGCACGTTGATCCAGAAGATGGACTGCCAGTTCCAGCCCTCGATGACGGCGCCGCCGACGAGCGGGCCGAGTGCGACGCCGAGGCCGGAGACACCGCCCCAGATGCCGATCGCCAGCGGGCGCCGGTGCGCCGGCACCGCGCCGGCGACGAGCGTGAGCGAGAGCGGCATGATCGCGGCGGCGCCGAGGCCCTGGAAGGCGCGGGCGCCGATGACCATCCACGGTTCGGTGCTGAGCGCCGTGAGCACGCTCGCGGCCGTGAAGACGGCGATGCCGGCGAGGAAGACGGTGCGGCGGCCGAGGCGGTCCCCGAGCGCTGCCGCGGGGAGGATGAACGTCGCGAAGGCGAGGGTGAAGGCGTTCAGGAACCACTGCAGCTCCTCGATCCCGGCGCCGAGGTCGGCGGCCATGACCGGGAGGGCGTTGGTGATGACGAGGTTGTCGAGCGACGCCATGAACATCGGCAGGGACGTCGCGAGGAGGATGAGCCAGACGGGGGCCCGGCGTGGTGATGGCATCAGGAGCTCGTTTCACTGGATTGAAGTAATCGAATGATTACAACCACGCAATGTAGTTATCGACTGATAACATGTCAAGCATGACGCCACGATCCGAGCGAATCCCGGCCGACGAGCGTCGCGAGCAGATCCTCGCGGCCGCCACGACCGTCTTCGGCGAGCTCGGATACGCGGGGGCGACGACCGACCGCGTGGCTCGGGCGGCCGGCATCAGCCAGCCCTACGTCGTCAGGCTCTTCGGCACCAAGGAGCAGCTCTTCATCGAGACGCTGCGCCGCACCCTCGCACGGCTGCTCGCGGCCTTCCGCGCCGCGCTCGCCGAGGCGGACGCCGGGGCGGATGCCGGCGGCGACGGCGACGGAGAGGCCCGCGAGGCACGACTCGGCGAGGCCTACCTCGAGCTGGTCGAGGACCGCGGAACGCTGCTCACGCTGCTCCACGGCTTCATGATGGGCTCCGACCCCGTGATCGGGCCGGTCGCGCGGGACGGCTTCCTGCAGGTGTTCCGCATGCTCCGTGACGAGGCGGGGTTCACGCCGGATCAGATCCACCGGTTCCTGGCCGACGGGATGCTCATCAACACCCTGCTCGCCTCGGGCGTGGGCCTCGCGGCCAAGCGCGATCGCGATGCGGCCGAGCTCATGGACTGCACCTTCGGGGCCCACGTCGCCGAGGTGCTCGAGCGGGCGTCCGCCTGATGATCCGGCCGCGGCCCTCCCGGGCGGGCGGTGGGCGCGTGCCGAGACTCGGCTGATGGGTCCCGAGGCGACGAGGCCGCTCTGGCACGGTCGCACCCTCGCGCTGCTCGGGATCCTGCTCGTCGCGTTCAACCTGCGCACCGCGGTCGCGTCGCTCTCGCCGATCCTCGACCTCGTCGAGCGCGACATCCCGGTCTCGACGGCGCTCGTGGCGGTGCTGGGCATGCTGCCGCCGCTCTGCTACGCCCTGTTCGGCATCGCGACCCCCGTCGTCACGCGCCGGTTCGGGCTCGAGCCGGTGCTCGTCGCCGCGCTCGTCGCCCTCGTCCTCGGCAGTGTCGGCCGCGGGCTCGCGGGCTCCGCCTGGTGGCTGCTCGCAGCGAGCACCCTGACCTTCGCGGCGGTCGGCGTGGGCAACGTGCTGCTGCCGCCCCTCGTGAAGCGGTACTTCCCGGATCGCATCGGGCTCGTGACCTCCCTGTACGTGACGGCGCTCGCGGTGAGCACGTTCGTGCCGCCGCTCGTGGCCGTCCCGGTCGCGGACGCGGCGGGCTGGCGCGCCTCGTTCGAGATCTGGGCCGTCGTCGCGCTGGCGGCGATCGTGCCGTGGGTCGTGCTGCTGGTGCATCCGCGCCGATCGGCACCGGCGGCGCTGCCCGAGGAGGCCCGGCCGGCCCTGCTCCGGCACGCCTTCCGGTCGCCGCTGGCGTGGGCGATGGCCACGATGTTCGCGGTCGCCGGGTTCAACGCCTACGCGGTGTTCGCGTGGCTGCCGGCGATGCTCGCGGACACCGCGGGGACGAATCCGGCCGCGGCCGGCGCGCTGCTGGCGCTCTACGCCGCCATGGGCCTGCCCGTCTCGCTGGTGGTCCCGAGGTTGGCGACCAGGCCGGGCCGGGTCCGCGCCATGGTGGGCGTCGCCGCGGTCGCGATCGCCGCGGGGTGGACCGGCCTGCTCGTCGCACCCGGCGTCGCCACCTGGCTGTGGGTCGCGCTCGCGGGCACGGGCCCGTTGCTCTTCCCGCTCTCGCTCGTGCTCGTGAACCTCCGCACGCGCACGCACGCCGGTTCGGTCGCCCTCAGCGGCTTCACGCAGTCGGTCGGCTACGTCGTCGTCGCGCTGGGTCCGGTCGCGGTCGGACTCCTGCACGAGGCGACCGGGTCGTGGACCGTGCCGTTGCTGCTGCTGCTCGCGACGGCCGTCCCCGCGGTCGTGGCGGGACTGGTCGTGGCTCGCTCGGGGTTCCTCGAGGACGAGCGCTCGCGCTGACTCGATCGTCGGATGCCGCATCCGGGCGGGTGACCCGGTCGAGTGTGCTCATGTGAGCAGACTTCCACGCGAGTGTTGCCGATGCGCGATCGGCTGCCTACGCTGGACGTGGCGGAAGGAGACGAATGGACGAGACCGACGAACTCCTCTCGATCCGCGCGGCAGAGCTCTACTACGAAGAGAACAAGACGCAGGACGAGATCGGCCAGGCACTCCGGCTCACGCGCTGGAAGGTGGGCCGACTGCTCGCCCAGGCGAAGCAGCAGGGATTCATCCGCATCGAGATCCTGCATCCGCGCGCCCGGCGACTGCCGATCGAACGGCGACTCCGCGAGGAACGCGGCCTCGAGGACGCGATCGTCGTCTCGTCGGCCGGCGTCGCGTCGCCCGACGAACTGCAGGCGCGCACCGCCCAGGCCGCGGCCGACTACCTCACGGCGCTCCGGCCCGTGCCGCGCACGCTCGGCGTCAGCTGGGGTCGCACCCTGTTCGAGATCTCCCAGCACCTCCGCAACGGCTGGGCGACCGGCGTCAACGTCGTCCAGATCAACGGCGGCGTGAGCCTGAACCGCCGCGCGGGCACCGCCGCGGCGACCGCGGTGGCCATCGCCCAGAAGGGCGGCGGCAGCGCCACCCTGCTTCCCAGCCCCGCCATCCTCGAGCACCTCGCGACGAAGGAGGCGATCGAGTCCGATCGCGTCGTCGCGGGCGTCATCGAGCTGGCACGGTCCGCCGACGCGTACCTGTTCAGCGCGGGCCCCGCCGATCACACCTCGGTCCACATCGAGAGCGGCTACCTCACCGAGGCCGACGTCGACCTGCTCGTCCAGAAGGGCGCCGTGGGCGACGTCGTCGGCCGCTACATCGACTCGGAGGGCAACATCGTCGACCCCGCACTCGATGCGCGGACCGTCGGCCTCACGCTCGACGACGTCCGCGACGGACGCCTCCGCATCGCCGTGATCGCCGGGCGGAGCAAGCACGCCGTCGCCGACGCGGTCGTGCGCTCCGGCCTCTGCTCCGTCCTCGTCACCGACGAGGCCACGGCACTCCACCTCCTCGACGGCTGATCCGGCCGCACCACGAAAGACAGGTCACCCACCATGTCCGGCACCTCCCTCGTCACCGCGCGCGAGCGCGCGCTCGCCGTCCTCGGCGGCGAGCCCGACGACGCCACGCTCCGCAGGTACCTCCACGGCATCGCGGGCGTCGACGCCGTCGGCCTCGAGCAGCGCGCCGCGGGCCTCGGCACGCGTTCCATCAAGACGTCCTCCAAGAAGTGGGCGCTCGACCGCATCATCTCCCTCGTCGACCTGACGACGCTCGAGGGCGCCGACACCCCCGGCAAGGTGCGCTCGCTCGTCGCCAAGGCGATGAACCCAGACCCGGCGGATGCCACGACGCCCCGCGTCGCGGCCGTCTGCGTCTACGGCGACATGGTGCCGTACGCGGTGGACGCCCTGGGCTCGGTGCACGGCGATCCCGACGACGGCCTCATCTCGGTCGCGGCCGTCGCGACCGCGTTCCCGTCCGGTCGCTCCTCGCTCGAGATCAAGCTGGCCGACACGGCCGAGGCCGTCGCGAACGGCGCCGACGAGATCGACATGGTCATCGACCGCGGCGCCTTCCTCGCGGGCCGCTACGGCCTGGTGTTCGACCAGATCGCCGCGGTGAAGGAGGCGTGCCGGCGCCCCGACGGCACGAGCGCGAGCCTCAAGGTGATCCTCGAGACCGGCGAGCTCGTCACGTACGACAACGTCCGCCGCGCATCGTGGCTGTCGATCCTCGCCGGCGGCGACTTCATCAAGACCTCGACCGGCAAGGTGCAGCCCGCCGCGACGCTGCCCGTCACCCTCCTCATGCTCGAGGTCGTGCGCGACTGGCACCTGATGACCGGCCAGCGCATCGGCGTCAAGCCCGCGGGCGGCATCCGCGCCTCGAAGGACGCCATCAAGTACCTCGTGACGGTCGCCGAGACCGTGGGCGAGGAGTGGCTCCAGCCGCACCTGTTCCGGTTCGGCGCCTCCAGCCTGCTGAACGACGTGCTGCTGCAGCGCCAGAAGATGGCGACCGGCCACTACTCCGGCGCCGACTACGTGACGATCGACTGAGACGAGAGCACCGCATCATGAGCTTCCTCGAATACGCACCCGCCCCCGAGTCGCGGGCGATCCTCTCGCTCCGCGACGAGTACGGCCTCTTCATCGACGGCGAGTTCGTCGACGGTCGTGGCACCCCCTTCCAGTCCGTCTCCCCGGCGAGCGAGGAGCGGATCGCGACGATCGCGAACGCGAACGCGGCCGACGTCGACGACGCCGTCGCCGCGGCCCGCCGCGCGCACGATCGCGTGTGGTCTCGGATGACCGGTCGCGACCGCGGCAAGTACCTCTTCCGCATCGCGCGCCTCGTCCAGGAGCGCGCCCGCGAGCTCGCCGTCGCCGAGTCGCTCGACAACGGCAAGCCGATCAAGGAGTCGCGCGACGTCGACGTGCCGCTCGTGGCGGCGTGGTTCTTCTACTACGCGGGCTGGGCCGACAAGCTCGACTACGCCGGGCTCGGCGCCAACCCGAAGGCGCTCGGAGTGGCCGCCCAGGTCATCCCGTGGAACTTCCCGCTGCTCATGCTCGCGTGGAAGATCGCCCCGGCGCTCGCGGCCGGCAACACGGTGGTGCTGAAGCCCGCCGAGACGACGCCGCTCACGGCGCTCATCTTCGCCGAGATCGTGCAGCAGGCCGACCTGCCGCCGGGCGTCGTGAACATCATCACGGGCGCGGGCGACACCGGTGCGGCGCTCGTCGGCCACGACGGCGTCGACAAGGTCGCCTTCACCGGTTCGACGGCCGTGGGCCGCGCGATCGCGAAGCAGGTCGCCGGCACCCACAAGAAGGTGACGCTCGAGCTCGGCGGCAAGGCCGCGAACATCGTGTTCGACGACGCGCCCATCGACCAGGCGATCGAGGGCATCGTCAACGGCATCTTCTTCAACCAGGGCCACGTGTGCTGCGCCGGGAGCCGACTGCTGGTGCAGGAGTCGATCCACGACGAGGTCGTCGAGCGGCTGAAGCAGCGCCTGTCGACGCTGCGCCTGGGCGACCCGCTCGACAAGAACACCGACATCGGCGCCATCAACTCGCGCGAGCAGCTCGAGCGAATCCGCGAGCTCTCCGACGCGGGCGTGGCCGAGGGCGCGGAGCGCTGGAGCGCGCCGTGCGAGATCCCCGAGAACGGGTTCTGGTACGCGCCGACGATCTTCACGAACGTGCAGACCTCGAACCGGATCGCGCGCGAGGAGATCTTCGGGCCGGTGCTCTCGGTGCTCACGTTCCGCACGCCGCAGGAGGCCATCGCGAAGGCGAACAACACGCCGTACGGCCTCTCGGCGGGCATCTGGACCGACAAGGGCAGCCGCATCCTCGCGGTCGCCGACCAGCTGCGCGCCGGCGTGGTCTGGGCGAACACCTTCAACCGCTTCGACCCGTCGAGCCCGTTCGGCGGCTACAAGGAGTCGGGCTACGGCCGCGAGGGCGGACGGCACGGCCTCGGCGCGTACCTCTCGCCCGCATCGGTCACCTCGAGCGGTCGCACCGCGCCGCGCGCCGTCGAGGCCTCCAGCGCGGCATCCGGCGACGAGAAGCCGTCCAAGCGAACGCGACGACCTGCCCGCCCCGCGAAGAAGGGAGCCGCGAAGTGAGCCGCCTCGCCGTGCCCAAGACCTACAAGCTGTTCATCGGCGGCGCGTTCCCGCGCAGCGAGTCCGGTCGCACCTACGAGGTGCGCTCGGCCGACGGCGGGTTCCTCGCCAACGCCGCGAAGGCCTCGCGGAAGGACGCCCGCGACGCCGTGGTGGCCGCGCGCGGCGCGGTCGCCGGATGGGCCGGTGCGACCGCCTACAACCGCGGCCAGGTGCTCTACCGGATCGCCGAGCTCCTCGAGGGCCGTCGCGCCCAATTCACCGCGGAGATCGAGGAGGCCGAGGGGCTCACGCGCGCCCAGGCCGGTGCGCAGGTCGACGAGGCGATCGATCGCTGGGTCTGGTACGCCGGGTGGGCCGACAAGTTCGCGCAGGTGGCCGGCAACGCGAACCCGGTCGCCGGGCCGTACTTCAACATCTCGGTGCCCGAGCCCACCGGCGTCGTCGCGATCGTCGCGCCGCAGGACTCCTCGCTCGTCGGGCTCGTCTCCGCCGTCGCGCCCGCGCTCGTGGCCGGCAACGCGGTGATCGTGGTCGCGAGCGAGCGGTTCCCGCTCTCGGCGATCAGCCTGGCCGAGGTGCTCGCGACGAGCGACGTGCCGAAGGGCGTCGTCAACGTGCTGACGGGTTCGCCCGCCGAGATCGCGCCGTGGCTGGCGAGCCACTCCGACGTCAACGCGCTCGACCTCGTCGGCGCAGGCGAGCTCGACTGGGTCGACCTCGAGATCGCGGCGGCCGACACCCTGAAGCGCGTGCTGCGCCCCGAGCCCGGTCCGGATGCCGCGGCACCGGCGCTCGACCGCATCGCCGCCTTCACGGAGACGAAGACGGTCTGGCACACGAAGAGCCTGCGGTAGGCGAGAGCCCATGTCCGGGCGCGAGGGGGCTTCCGACGAGCGCGGGCGGCTGGTCGCCGACCCGTTCGACTATCGGGTGACCGGGCACGGCGCGGTGATCGTGCTGCGCGGCGGCCGTGCCGTGATGACCGTGGGCGGGCGCTCCGCCGTGAAGCTCGTGGCGGCGCTGCAACGTGCGGACGATTCACAGGCGCAGCACCTCCTCGCCCGGGCGAGCGGCAACTATCGTCGGGGGAACGAGCACGGCTGAGCCCGTGCGACGCCTGACGAGGGGAGGGCCGACGTGCGGGTCCTGGTGACGGGGGCGACCGGCTACATCGGAGGACGCCTCGTACCGCGGCTCGTCGAGGCCGGACACGAGGTCCGCGTCATCGTGCGCCGGCCCGAACGGCTGCGCGACGTCCCGTGGGCGGGCGACGTCGAGGTCGTCGCGGGCGACCTGATGGACGCGGCGGCCGTCGACCGCGCCATGCGCGACGTCGAGGTCGTCTACTACCTCGTGCACTCGATGGGCGGTCGCGGGGACTTCGAGGACCTCGAGCTCTCGATCGCCCGCAACGTCGCCGAGCACGCCGCCGGCAACGGAGTGCGACGGATCGTGTACCTCGGCGGGCTGCATCCCGCGGCGGGACGCCTCTCCCGTCACCTGCGCTCGCGGGTGCGCGTCGGCGAGATCCTCCTCGCCTCGGGCGTGCCGACGATCGTCCTCCAGGCGGGCGTCGTCATCGGGTCCGGGTCGACGTCGTTCGAGATGATCCGGCACCTGACCGAGGTGCTCCCGTACATGCCGGCGCCCCGGTGGGTGCGGAACTTCATCCAGCCGATCGCGGTGCGCGACGTGCTGCACTACCTGATCCGCGCCGCGGCGGTCCCGCCCGAGGTCAATCGCGCCTTCGACATCGGCGGGCCCGACGTGTTCCGCTACGGCCAGCTCATGAACGGCTACGCGGTCGAGGCCGGCCTGCGGCAGCGGCCGATCGCGGCGCTGCCCGTGCTCACGCCGTGGCTGGCCGGGCAGTGGGTGAACCTCGTCACCCCGATCCCGCGACGCATCGCGGTCCCGATCATCGAGTCCCTCCAGTTCGACTGCGTCATGCGCGAGCACGACATCGACGACGTCATCCCGCCGCCCGCCGAGGGGCTGACGCCGTACCGCCGAGCGGTCCGGCTCGCGCTCGAGCGCGAGCAGTCGGGCGAGGTCGAGACGAGCTGGCGCAACGCCGAGGTCGCGGGCGCCCCGAGCGACCCGCTGCCGAGCGACCCCGACTGGGCGGGCCACACCGTCTACACCGACCACCGGGAGCGTGGCGCGGCCGCGCCCGTCGAGGCCCTCTGGGCCGTGATCGAGGGCGTCGGCGGCGAGAACGGGTGGTACTCGTTCCCGCTGGCGTGGGCGGTCCGGGGTTGGATCGACAAGCTGTTCGGCGGGGTGGGCCTCCGCCGCGGACGGCGGGACCCCGACACGCTGCATCCGGGCGACGCGGTCGACTTCTGGCGCGTCGAGCACATCGAGCGCCCGCGGTTCCTGCGCCTCCGGGCGGAGATGCGCGTGCCGGGGCGCGCGTGGCTCGAGATGTCGGCCGAACCCGACGGCGCAGGCTCGCGGTACCGCCAGCGCGCCGTCTTCTTCCCGAAGGGGCTGGCGGGTCGCCTCTACTGGTGGGCGGTCGTCCCGTTCCACGGGATCGTGTTCGCGGGCATGGCGAATCGCATCACGGCCGAGGCCGAGGCCTCCGTCAGCCGGGAATCCGACGTCGCCGGAAAAAAGTAACGAAACGGTAACGGCGTTTGCTAGGGTGACCTGCACGGTCCCGTGCAAGGAGGCGCGGATCGTGGAAAGGCCCGATCAGTGCGTCACCTTCGAGACGCGGTCGACCCAGCGACCGCGGCCCCCGATCGACCCAGCGCCCAGCAGGTCGCCACCCCGGTTCCCCGTCCGTCCGGCCGCGACGGCATCCGCGGGCTCGCGCGCCCGCCGAGGCCGCTCATCCGCATCCCGCTCGCCGTCGCCGGCATCGTCGCCATGGCCGCCACGCTCTGGGGCGCCTCCACGCCGACCGGCGTGTATGCGATCGACGTGTTCGGCGCCCTCCGCCAACCCGGAGACGCCGCCGCCATCATCGGCCATCGCGGCGACCGCTCCCAGGCGCCCGAGAACACGATGCCCGCACTGGAGCTCGCGATGGACAGGCTCGCCTACGTCGAGACCGACGTGCGCCTCACCCGCGACGGCGTACCCGTGCTCTTCCACGACACCGACCTCGAGCGGATCGCCGGACGCGACGCGCGCATCGAGGACCTCGACCTCGAACGGCTCGAGCGGATCGATGCCGGCGCCTGGTACTCCCCGGAGTGGGCGGGGGAGCCCATCCCGACCCTCGAGACCTTCCTCGCGGCGCTCGCGGAGCGCGAGGGCGCCCGCGCACTGGTCGAGCTCAAGGCCGACTGGACCCCGGAGGAGGTGCGGATCGTGCTCGACCTCGTCGAGCGCCACGGCCTGCGCGGCCGGGTGGTCCTGCAGAGCTTCAGCATCGAGACGCTGCAGTCCATCCAACGGGTCGCCCCGACCACGCCGAGGATCATGCTCATCCGCGAGCTCCCCGCCGACCCGGTGCCGCTCGCCGAGCAGCTCGGCGTCATCGGGTTCGGCACCACCGCGGCATCCGTCACCGCGGCACCCGAGGCGATCGACGTCGCGCACGAGGCCGGCATCGCCGTGCTCTGCTACACGCTCAACAGCCAGGACCGCTGGGAGGAGGTCAGCGCGCTCGGCGTCGACGGGATCATCACCGACCAGCCGAGCGACCTCGACGCGTGGATCGCCTCGACCTCGCCCGGCACCTGACCGGGCACGCCGCGCGCACGACCCGCCGTCAGCCGAGCACGACCACGTCGGCGCCGAGCCGCGCCGCGGCATCCGCGAACGTCGCGTGCATGCGCTCGGAGAACAGCACGAAGCGCACGAGGTCCGGTGCGGCGACCGCGGCCACCGCGCC
>NZ_SDPL01000690.1 GCF_004135055.1 Agromyces binzhouensis
CGGGCCGGCGGAGCCCACCGCGACCGCGTCGGAGTAGCGCGCGTCGGGGCGTCCGGACCCGCCGTCCCCGCACGACGGCCCCCCGACACGGACTCGCCCGCGACGCGGCCCGCCCGCAGTGGCAGACTCGCCCCATGAAGACCCTCGTGCTCGTGCGTCACGCGAAGTCGGCGTGGGGCGATCCGACCCTCGCCGACCACGATCGGCCGCTGAACGACCGCGGTCGACGCGACGCCCCCGCGATGGCGGTCAGGCTCCGCGAACGCGGCGTCGTCCCCGAGGCGATCCGATCGAGCACCGCCGTGCGGGCGCGGACCACCGCCGAGGCGATGGCGGACGCCCTGGCCCTGCCCGCCGACGTGCTCGTGCTCGACGAGCGCCTCTACGGCGCCGGGCCCGACACGATCCTCGGCGTCGTCGCCGAGCTCGACGAGGAGGTCGGCACCGCGATGGTGGTCGCGCACGACCCGGGCATGTCCGACCTCGCCTACCGGCTGTCAGGCGAGATCGAGCACATGCCCACCTGCGCCGTCGCGGAGTTCCGGTTCGCGGTGTGGTCGTGGCCCGAGGTCGCCGACGCCGACGCCGTCGCGGTGCACCTCGACACGCCGCACTGAGCGCTCAGTCCACGTCGTCCGGGCTCGCGAGCATCCGCCGCACGTACGGCGTCGCGGGTGCCGCGGCGAGTTGTTCGAGCGTGCCCCGCTGCGTCACGCGGCCCGACTCGAGTACGAGCACGTGGTCGGCGAGCGTCGCGGCATCCGCCCGGCTGTGCGTCACGACCACGGTCGCGCCGCCGAACTCGCGCACGTGCGCGGCGAGCTCGGCCCGCATGTCGTGCCTGAGCTCGACGTCGAGCGCCGACATCGGCTCGTCGAGCAGGAGCACCTCAGGCTCGGCCGCCAGCGCCCTCGCGAGCGCGACGCGCTGCGCCTGCCCGCCCGACAGCTCGCCGGGCAGCCGCTCGGCGAGC
>NZ_SDPL01000691.1 GCF_004135055.1 Agromyces binzhouensis
TCCCGACGCGGGCGCACGAGCCCGCGCGCTAGGCGCGCGGCACCGCCGGTGGCGTGACGTGCGACGCCGCGAACGCGCGGTTGCGCTCGGCGATCTCCGCGGCCCGCGTGAGCCGCTCGCGCTCCATCCGCTGGGCGAAGACGGTCCAGACGAGCAGCGCGGCACCGGCCCCGACCATGGCGCCGCCGATGGTGTCGGTGATCCAGTGCGCGCCGAGGTAGGTGCGGCTGATCGCCATCAGCACCGTGTAGACGACGCCCCAGAACCACACCCACCCGCGGGGGACGATGATGCCGATGGTGACCGCGATCGTCGCGGCGTTGGCGACGTGGCCGGACGGGAAGGAGCCGAAGTCCGAGAGCACGATGATGTCCTCCGGGCGGGACCGGCCGAACAGGTTCTTCAGCAGCTGCACGATGAGCGCACTCGCGGCGGACGCCGTGACGAAGTACAGCGCCGCCCACGGTCGCCGAACCACGAGCAGGATGACCGTGATGGTGATCGGGACGACGAGCACCCCGATCACTCCGCCGCCGAGGGCGTTCATGCCGTAGGCGAAGAGGTCGCCGATCGGCCCGCGGAGCGTGAAGATGTCCTCCGCCCACTCCTCGTCGATCTCGAACAGGCCGCGGAGTGCGACGACGATGCCGAGGACCAGCGCGATGACGAGCGCCGCGATCCCCGCCGCGAACGGCACGAACCGGCCGACGTGCTCGGTGCGCTTCGCACGGGCCGCCGGATGGAGGCTCTCACCGGTCGCGTCGACCGGGCCCCGTTCGGTGACCTCCGCCGAGGTCCTGCCGCCGCCACCGCCGTCGTCGTCGGCGGAGGTCCTCCCCGCTGCGGGCTGGGCGCTGTCCGGATCGCTCATGTCGACACGCTAGTCGGGCTGGAGCGAGCCGGCGGTGCACCGGCGCCGCGTGCCTCGGACCCCGCGCAGGACGGCGCCCCGGGCCGGGC
>NZ_SDPL01000692.1 GCF_004135055.1 Agromyces binzhouensis
CGCGCTCGCCGACCTCGGCCGGCGTGAGCGGCCCGAGTTCGCGCAGCAGGTCGGCGACGCCCTCCTCGCCGCGGGCGAGGCGGTCCGGATGGCGCCGCTGCAGCATCCGCTCGGTCTCGTCGACGACGGCGGGGTCGAGCAGCTCGCGCAGCTCGACCGTGCCGAGCAGCTCCGCCAGCAGGCCGGGGTCGAGGGACAGCGCGGCGGCGCGGCGCTCGGCCAGCGGGGCGTCGCCCTCGTACATGAACGCGCCCACGTAGCCGAAGAGCAGGCTCGCCGCGAACGGGCTGGCGGTCTCGGTCGCGACATCCACGAACCGGACCCGTCGCCCCCTGATGCGCTCGGCGAGCGCCGTGAGGGCGGGCAGGTCGTAGACGTCCTGGAGGCACTCGCGGACGGCCTCGAGCACGATCGGGAAGTCGGGGTAGTCGCGTGCGACCTCGAGCAGCTGGGAGGCCTTCTGCCGCTGCTGCCAGAGCGGCGAGCGGCGCCCCGGGTTCTGCCGCGGCAGGAGCAGGGCGCGCGCGGCGCATTCGCGGAAGCGGGAGGCGAAGAGCGCCGAGTCGCCGACGCGCTCGGTCGCGAGCTGCGCGAGCTCCTCCGCGTCGAACTCGAACAGCTCGCTCCCTGGCGGTTCGTCGGCCGCGTCCGGGATGCGCAGCACGATCCCGTCATCGCTCGCGACGGCGTGCGCCTCGACGCCGAGGCGCTCCTGGACGCGTGCGTCGACCGCGAGGGCCCACGGGGCGTGCACGCGCATGCCGTACGGCGAGTGCAGCACGATCCGCCAGTCGCCGAGCTCGTCGCGGAAGCGCTCGACGACGAGGTGCTCGTGGTCGGGCACGATGCGCGTCGCCTCGCGCTGGTCGGCGATGAACCGCACGAGGTTCGCACCAGCGCGGGCGTCGAGGCCCGCGGCCGCGGTGCGGGCGAGCGCGGCGGGCTCGTCGGCGGCC
>NZ_SDPL01000693.1 GCF_004135055.1 Agromyces binzhouensis
GACCTCCTCTGCGTCGGCCGGCGCCGCCGGACGCCGGGCCGCGGCATCCGCCGGCTCGGCGGCCTGGGCTGCGCGCGAGAACCGCGCCACGAGGACGACCGGGGTGATCAGTGCGAAGCTCGCGACGCCGAGCACGATGCCGAAGCCCGCGAACCCGAGCGCCTCGACGAGCGCGGCGCCGATGACCGGCGTGAGCGCCGAGCCGACGAGGTAGACCGCGAGCAGCGGTCCAGACCAGCGTCCGTCGGCGTCGAGCGCGGCGGCCGTCGCGACGAAGTAGAGGAACGCGACGGCGTAGACGGTGTTCCAGGCGATGAACACGACGATGAACGCCGTCGGGTCGGTGACGGTCGACTCGATCATCTTGAGCACGCCGCCCGTGGCGAGCAGGATCGCGAGCGGCAGGGCTCGCCCGAACCGGTCGCCGACGACGGTGACGAGGATGGCGCCGAGGATGCCGCCGGCGGTGGCGCCGCTCAGCGCGAGGCCGAGGCCCTCGGGGGTGAGTGCGGCCTGCTCGGCGCCCATGACCCCGGCCATGGCCCAGAGCGAGTCCTCGCTCACGGCCCAGAGAGCGAAGCAGGCGAGCAGTGCGAGTCCGGCGATCGTCACGCGGCGCGAGCCCGTCGAGGCCCCGGTGACGGATGCCGCGGGCGCGCCCGTCGCGGCCGGAGCGATGATCGGCGCCGCGGGCAGCCATGCCGTGGTGGCGAGCATCGCGACCGAGAACACGGCGAGCACGCCGAACACGCTGGCCGGTGCGAGGCCGATCATCGGCACGATCGCGAGGATCACGGTGATCACGGCGCGGTTGGCGAGCCCGTTGACGCCGGCCACCCGCTCCGGGTTGATGAACGCGGCGAGGGCCGCGCCCGAGGAGGCGACCGCGCCGCCGGCGCCGATGCCGCCCGCGATGAGTCCGGCGACGACGGCGGCCGGTGCCGGGACGAACG
>NZ_SDPL01000694.1 GCF_004135055.1 Agromyces binzhouensis
GGGCGAGGCACGAGGCGCTCGCGCTCGCGGCATCCGCCGTCGACGACCTGCTGCGGGCGGGGCGCTCGGCACTCGACTCGGCGACGGTCGTCGTCAGCGACGCGCCCGCGCCGGAGCCCCCGCGACCGACGCCGGTCGGGATGCATCCCGAGTGCGGGTGTCGAGCTCCCGGAGGAAGCGCGACGGCTCCCGTTCCGCTCGGCGTCCGGCCGACCATCGCGAGAAGCTCATCGACAGCCGTCGCCGTGCCCGCGTGATGCCGACGTAGAGCAGTCGGCGCTCCTCGTCGATCGCGTCCAACCCGGTCGCGTACGCGATCGGGAGCATGCCCTCCGCGAGACCCGGCAGGTGGACCTCGTCCCACTCGAGGCCCTTCGCCGAGTGCAGGGTCGCGATGGTGACCGCCGCGACCGCCGGCTCGTGATGGGTCTCCGCACGCGTGCGGAGGTCGTCCGCGAACGTGCGGAAGGTCGTGCCGGCGGGCTGGTCGTCGACGAGCCGGGCGATCGCGTTCAACGACTCCCACCGGTCCCGCACGGCGCCGGGACCCGCGGGCGGCTCGACGGTCCAGCCGAGCGAGCGGAGCACGTCGCTCACCGATTTGAAGAGCGGCTCGTCGGCGATCGCGAGCGCCGCGGCCCGGATCGCGTGCACCGCCTCCCGCACCTCCGGGCGATCGAAGAAGCGCTGCGCCCCGCGCACCCGCACGGACACGCCGACCTCGCCGAGCGCCTGCTCGAACAGCGCGGACTGGGAGTTCACGCGCAGCAGCACCGCGATCGACTCCGGTGCGACGCCGGCGTCGATACGCTGCCGCACGCGGGTGGCCACCCCCCGCGCCTCGGCGAGCTCGTCCGGGAACTCGAGCACCTCGGGCACCGGGCCGTGGGCGACCCGAGCGCGTCCGTCGCGGCTGCCGCGGTTGGGTGCCGGCTCGACCGCCG
>NZ_SDPL01000695.1 GCF_004135055.1 Agromyces binzhouensis
CGGCCGCCGCGACACGATCGGCGTCGAGGCGGGTCCGCTCGGCCGCCGCGGCCGCATAGACCTCGGAGAGTTCGTCGCGGTTCCGTGCGGCGGCCTCGAGGGTCGGGTCGGCGACGGATGCCACGACCACGCGGTGCCGGGAGGCGAGCTGGGGCAGCACGGAGAGCAGGCCCCGCGCGCTGCCGGGCGAATCCGCCGCGGTGAGGAGGACGACGAGCGCGCGGCGGCTCGTCACTCCGCGGATCTGCGCGGGAACGCCCGCCCAGTCGGCCTCGATGAGCTCCGCGTCGACGTCCGCCATCGTGTCGACCATGCGCGCCAGCAGGTCCGGGCCGCTCGCACCGTGCACGCGCCCGCGGAGCCGGCGGTCCCACAGCAGGAGGTCCACGCGATCGCCGGCGTGCGTGGCGAGGGCGGCGAGCAGGAGCGCCGCCTCGTAGGCGGTGTCGAGGCGCGGTTCGTCGCCGATGCGCGCCGCCGCCGTCCTCGACGTGTCGACGACGATCACGATGCGCCGATCGCGTTCCGGCCGCCACGTGCGGACCATGAGCTTCGCCGACCCGGGCGACTCCGGGTCGGAGCGGCGGGCGGTGGCGCGCCAGTCGATCGATCGCACGTCGTCGCCGCGCACGTACTCCCGGAGGGAGTCGAATTCGGTTCCCTGGCCGCGGATGAGGATCGGGGTCCTGCCGTCCAGCTCGCGCAGTCGCGTGAGGCGCGAGGGGAGGTGCGCCCGGGAGTGGAACGGCGGCAGGACGCGGATCCGGCCGGGCGCCGTGAGCGTCGCCTGCCGGGCCCACAGGCCGAGCGGCCCATGTGAGCGGATCGTGACGGCCTCGGTGACGCGGTCGCCGCGGCGGGTCGGCGTGAGCGCGAGCGTCACGCGCCGTCCCTCGCCGGCGGGGACGTCGACGCGAGCGCGGTTGCGTCCGTGCAC
>NZ_SDPL01000696.1 GCF_004135055.1 Agromyces binzhouensis
GGCCAGGCCCGATGCCACTCGGCGCGCCATCCTCGGGTGGCGCCGGGCGGCGCGCGGCATCCGTCTCACCGCACCGAGACGTCGAGCCGACGGCCGGAGAGCGAGCGCGGTCGCCCGGCGAGGAAGGCGGCGACCTGCTCGATCGCGCGCGCTGCGGGATCGTCGGGCTCGGAGAGCACCACGGGTCGACCTTCGTCACCGCCGCGCCGGAGGGCGACGCTGAGGGGCACCGCGGCCACGAGCGGCACGGGCTCGTCGACCCCCTCGGAGAGGCGGCGGGCGACCTCGTCGCCTCCGCCCGACCCGAACAGGTCGAGGAGCGAGCCGTCGGGCTGGGCGAAGCCCGCCATGTTCTCGATCACGCCGACCACGCGCTGGCCCGTCTGGCGGGCGACGAGGCCCGAGCGCTCGGCGACGTCGGCGGCGGCCGGCTGCGGGGTCGTCACGACGACGACCTCGGCGTTCGGCAGGAGCTGCCCCAGCGAGATCGCGACATCGCCCGTGCCCGGCGGCAGGTCGACGAGCAGCACGTCGAGGTCGCCGAAGTACACGTCGGTGAGGAACTGCTGGAGCGTCCGGTGCAGCATGGGTCCGCGCCACGCGACGGCGACCGACGATCCGCGTCCGCCCGGCTCGGTCGGCTCGACGAACATGCCGATCGAGATCACCTTCACGCCGTATGCGACGGGCGGCAGGATCATGTCGTCGACGCGCGTCGGGCGCGCCGCCGTGCCGTGCTCGTCGACGAGGCCGAGCAGGCCGGGGATCGAGAAGCCGTGCACGTCGGCGTCGACGAGGCCCACCGAGAGCCCGCGCGCCGCGAGCGCGACGGCGAGGTTGGCCGTCAGCGTCGACTTGCCGACGCCGCCCTTGCCGCTGGTGACGGCGATGACGCGTGTCAGCGTGCCCGGACCGAACGGGTTGCCGCGCGCGGC
>NZ_SDPL01000697.1 GCF_004135055.1 Agromyces binzhouensis
GGCGGCGCGCGGACGGGCGCCGAGCCGACGGACGCCGCGCCGACGGACGACCGCCCGCCGCCCCCGCTGCCGGATCGGCTGTCGTTCACGCGCATGCTCGACGGCTTCTTCTTCGTCTACGCGGGCCTCGCCGCCGTCTGGCTTGCCTGGCTCCTGCTCAACCAGTCCTTCAGCCTCGGATGGTTCGGCATCGGCTTCTTCCTCGTCTTCTGGCTCGTGCTCGCCTACCTCGTGCTGCCGCGGCTGCATCGCATCCTCACGACCATCTACGTGCCCGACTACTTCATCGGACGGACCCGGACGAGCGACGGCCTCCTCGGCGATCCGGTGAACCTCGCCTTCGACGGGCCGGAGGAGGCGCTGCACGACGCCATGCGGGCGGCCGGATGGACCCGCGCCGACGACGTCACGCTCGCGTCGAGCTGGCGCATCATCGCCTCGACCCTCACGCGGCGCAGCTACGACGAGGCGCCCGTGAGCCCGCTCCTCCTCTTCGGCCGGAAGCAGGACTTCGCGTACCAGCAGGAGGTCGCGGGGAACCCGGCGAAGCGCCACCACGTGCGGTTCTGGCGGACGCCCGACGGATGGCTCCTCCCGGGCGGCCGCCGGGTCGACTGGCTCGCGGCGGGCACGTTCGACCGCGCGGTCGGGTTCTCGTTGTTCACTCTGCAGGTCACGCACAAGATCGACGCCGACATCGACGTGGAGCGCGACCACATCGTCGCGACGGTCCGCGAGGCGGTGCCCGACGCCCGGCTCGAGGTGCTCCGCGACTTCTCCACCGGATACCACTCGCGCAACGGCGGCGGCGACACCATCCGGACCGACGGCGACCTGCCCGTCGTCATCGTGGGGCGGTCCGATCCCGCGCCGCGCGACGGCCGGACCGATTCGCCGGGCGCCGCCGGGTCGGCTGCGGCGACGCCGGCCGCT
>NZ_SDPL01000698.1 GCF_004135055.1 Agromyces binzhouensis
CCGCGCTCGCCCTCGGGGCGCGACCGACTCCCCTCGGGCGTCTGCGCCCGCCCTCGCCGTCGTCGACGAGCGGATGCCTCGCGCCGCTCGCCGGACGTCGGCCCGACCTGCACGCGCTCTCGATCAGCCGGACCTGAATCGGCGCACGCCCGTCCACCCGCCGTCGAGGCGGGTCGCCGGGCCCGGCGATTCCGAGTACCGATCCACGATCGAGAGAAGCACCATGCACACGACACGAACGACCCTGACCCTCGCGACGACCGTCGCCCTCGCCCTCGCGCTCTCCGGCTGCGCCGGGCCGACCACGAGCGGAGCCGACTCCGACGGCTCGACCGGCGCCGCCGCATCCGCCTCGGACGCCCGACCCGGCGCAGCGGACGTCATGTTCGCGCAGATGATGATCCCGCACCACGAGCAGGCCGTCGAGATGAGCGAGGAACTGCTGGCCAAGGACGGCATCGACGACTCGGTCCGCGACCTCGCGGAGCAGATCATGGCCGCGCAGCAGCCCGAGATCGACCTCATGCGCGGTTGGCTCGACGCGTGGGGCGCGGAGGAGCTCGACGACATGGGCGGGATGGACCACGGCGACGGGATGATGTCCGACGACGACCTGGCGATCCTCGAGGAGGCGACCGGCGAGGAGGCGTCCCGGCTCTTCCTGCAGCAGATGATCGTGCACCACGAGGGGGCGGTCCGGATGGCGCAGACGGAGATCGCGCAGGGCGAGCACCCGGACGCGGTCGAGCTCGCCGAGGCGGTCGTCATCGCGCAGACCGAGGAGATCGCCGGGATGCAGGCGATGCTCGAGGGCTCGGAATGACCCGCGCGGTCGGCATCCGTCGCCGCTCGGCAGGAGCGACCGTCGCTGCGGTCGCCGCGGCGACGGTGCTCGCGGCGTGCGCCCCGACGTCGCCGCCCGAGCCGGAACCC
>NZ_SDPL01000699.1 GCF_004135055.1 Agromyces binzhouensis
CCGGTCGAGCTGCCCGCGCCCGCACCGAAGCGCGACGTGCCGCGCGTGCGCTTCGCACCGGGCGCGCTGCCGCCCGAGGCGTACACCGACGCCGTCGCCGAGGCCGTGCGCCGCATCGACGACGGACGGTTCGAGAAGGTCGTGCTCGCGCGCGAGATCGTCGGCACGCTGCACGAGGACGCCGGACTCCGCGCCGCGCTCGCGAAGCTCGCCGACGACTACCCCGATACGTGGGTGTTCGCCGTCGACGGCCTCATCGGCGCGAGCCCCGAGACGCTCGTGCGCGTCGACCACGGAACGGTCTCGGCGCGCGTGCTCGCCGGCACCGCGTCGCGCGGGCAGGATGCGGCATCCGACCGCGACCAAGCCGCGCGGCTGGCCGCCTCGCACAAGGACCTCGCGGAGCACGCCCTCGCCGTCGAGAGCGCGGTCGCGACGCTCGCACCGCACACCGCCAGGCTCGATGCGAGCCCCGAGCCGTTCACCCTGCAACTGCCGAACCTGTGGCACCTCGCGACCGACCTCAAGGGCACGCTGGGCGACGGGTCGAGTGCGCTCGACCTCGTGCGCGCAGTGCACCCGACGGCGGCGGTCGCGGGCACGCCCCGGAACGTCGCGCTCGCCGCGATCACCGAGCTCGAGGGCTTCGACCGCGGGCGCTACGCCGGGCCGGTGGGCTGGGTCGACGCCGACGGCGACGGCGAGTGGGCGATCGCGCTGCGCTGCGCGCAGGTGTCGACGGACGGCACGGTGCGCGCGTATGCCGGGTGCGGCATCGTCCACGACTCGGTGCCGGTCGACGAACTCGCCGAGACCGACATGAAGTTCCGGCCGATCGTCGAGGCGTTCGGTGCTCCGCCGCCGTCGCCGCCCGTGCCGTAACCGGCAGCGGTCGCCGCGCGCCCTGCCCGCGCTGCCCGCCCCGCGGGCC
>NZ_SDPL01000007.1 GCF_004135055.1 Agromyces binzhouensis
CGGGGACGGAGGCCGCGACCATGGCGGCGAGCGGCGCGACGCCGCAGTACGCCTCGAGCATCACGGGTGCGCGGGTCGCACGAACGCGCCGCACCGCGAGGCGCGCGAGGCGAAGGCTCCGCTGGCGCGGCACGAAGACGCCGGGGCCGACGCTCAGCCGGAGCGCCCCGAAGCGAACCCATCCGACGAGCGGTTCGATCGGCTCTCCGGCGGTCCGGCGACGCACGAGCTGCTCGAGCTCGGCGTCATCCTTCGCCGCGTCGACGAGGATCGCAGCCTCCTCCTCGGCGAAGACACTGCCGGAGGCGCGAAGGCGCGATGCGAGCGCGTCGATCCGGCGATCTGGGCGAGGGGCCACTCCCACAGTCTGGCGCAGGAGCGCCGGCTGGACGCGAGGCGATGGGACTGTGGAGCCTAGGAGATTCGAACTCCTGACATCCTGCTTGCAAAGCAGGCGCTCTACCAACTGAGCTAAGGCCCCGTGGCGGATGCCCTGGGGCATCCGGTTGTGGAGTTGTGGAGTGGGGATACGAGGACTTGAACCTCGGACCTCTTCGTTATCAGCGAAGCGCTCTAACCGCCTGAGCTATATCCCCGAATTTCGGCCGAAGGAAAGACTACCCGAAGGGGTGCGAATCTCCGAATCGAGCCGAGGACGGCGTCAGTTGTTGGTGAAACCGACGAGGATGCCGCCCGTGATCTTGACACTGAGGTTGTACAGCACGGCCACGACCGCGCCCAGCGCGGTCGTCACGACGAGGTTCAGGAGCGAGGCCACGACGGCGAAGCCCATGACGTTGCCGACCGACAGGATGGAGCGCAGGTCGGTGCCCGCGCCGGCGACATCCTGGACCAGGCTGTTCAGGTTCTCGAAGAGGCCGGTCGACTGGACGATCGTGAAGACGAGGAACGTCGCGACGATGTTCACCACGGAGAGGCACACTGCCACGAGGAAGGACAGCTTCACCGCCGACCAGAAGTCGATGTACACCAGGCGCAGGCGCACCTGCTTGGCCGGGGGCTTCCGGTTGGACTTGCCGGCAAGTTTCTCGGCGACACTGCTCATGACGCTCACTCCTCTCCCGCGGTCTCCGCCGCTTCGGACTCAGCGGCCTCTTCCACCAGGTTCCGCTCGGAATTCTTCGCGATCGCGATGATGCGATCGTCCGCGACGAACTTCGCGAACACGACGCCCATCGTGTCCCTGCCCTTGGCGGGGACCTCGGCGACGTCAGAGCGTACCACCTTGCCGCTGGCAAGAACCACGAGGACCTCGTCCTCTCGAGCGACCGTCAGGGCGCCCGCGAGGTCGCCGCGATCGTCGCTCAGCTTCGCCACCTTGATGCCGAGTCCGCCGCGCTGCTGCTTGCGGTACTCCTCGATCCGGGTGCGCTTCGCGTACCCGCCCTCGGTCACGACGAAGACGTACGTGTTCGCCGCGCTCTGCTTCTGCCCCGAGTCGTCCGCCGGCGCATCCGCCCCGGCGTCGCCGTTCGAATGGGGCACGACGGATGCCGCGAGCAGCTCGTCGCCCGAACGGAAGCTCATGCCCTTGACGCCCGAGGTCGAGCGGCCCATCGGGCGGAGCGCGTCATCCGTCGCCTCGAATCGGAGCGACATGCCCTTCCTCGAGACGAGGAGGATCTCGTCGTGCTCGTCGACGAGCATCGCCGAGACGAGCTCGTCGCCCTCGCGGAGGTTGATCGCGATGACGCCGCGCGAGCGGTTGGTGTCGTAGGCGGTGAGCTCGGTCTTCTTCACCAGGCCGTCGCGGGTGGCGAGCACGAGGTAGGTCGCGACCGAGTAGTCGCGGATGTCGAGGATCTGGGCGATCTGCTCGTCGGGCTGCAGCTCGAGGAGGTTCGCGACGTGCTGGCCCTTCGCGTCGCGACCGCCCTCCTGGATCTCGTACGCCTTCGCGCGGTAGACCCGACCCTGGTTGGTGAAGAACAACAGCCAGTGGTGCGTCGTCGTGACGAAGAAGTGGTCGACGACGTCATCCGCCCGGAGCTGGGCGCCCTTGACGCCCTTGCCGCCACGGTGCTGCGACCGGTAGTTGTCGCTGCGGGTGCGCTTGACGTAGCCGCCGCGCGTGACGGTGACGACCATCTCCTCCTCCGGGATCAGGTCCTCCATCGACATGTCGCCGTCGAAGCCGTGCAGGATGTGCGTGCGGCGCTCGTCGCCGTACCGGTCGACGATCTCCGCGAGCTCCTCCGAGACGATGCCGCGCTGACGCGACTCGTCGGCGAGGATCGCCTGGTACTCGGCGATCTCGCGCTCGAGGTCCGCCAGCCGGTCGATGATCTTCTGGCGCTCGAGGGCGGCCAGGCGTCGCAGCTGCATCGTGAGGATCGCGTCCGCCTGGAGCTGGTCGACCCCGAGCAGCTCCATCAGGCCCGTGCGCGCCTGCTCGACGTCGGGCGAGCGGCGGATGAGCGCGATGACCTCGTCGAGCATGTCGAGGGCCTTCACGTACCCGCGCTGGATGTGCGCGTCGGCCTCGGCCTTGTTCAGGCGGAAGCGGGTGCGCCGGACGATGACCTCGATCTGGTGGTCGACCCAGTAGGCGATGAACCCGTCGATCGGCAGGGTCCGAGGCACGCCGTCGACGATCGCGAGCATGTTGGCGCCGAAGTTGTCCTGCAGCTGGGTGTGCTTGTACAGGTTGTTCAGCACGACCTTGGCGACCGCGTCGCGCTTCAGCACGATCACGAGGCGCTGGCCGGTCCGGCCCGACGATTCGTCGCGGATGTCGGCGATGCCGCCGAGCTTGCCGTCCTTGACCAGGTCGGCGATCTTGATCGCGAGGTTGTCGGGGTTCACCTGGTACGGCAGCTCGGTGATGACGAGGCAGGTACGGCCCTGGATCTCCTCGACGTTCACGACCGCGCGCATGGTGATCGACCCGCGACCCGTGCGGTAGGCGTCGAGGATGCCCCTGGTGCCGAGGATCTGCGCGCCGGTCGGGAAGTCCGGGCCCTTGATGCGCTGGATCAGCGCCTCCTGCAGTTCCTCGCGCGTGGCATCCGGGTGCTCGAGGTACCACTGGGCGCCGGATGCCACCTCGCGGAGGTTGTGGGGCGGGATGTTCGTCGCCATGCCGACCGCGATGCCGACCGAGCCGTTGACGAGCAGGTTCGGGAACCGCGCCGGCAGGATCGTCGGCTCCTGCGTGCGACCGTCGTAGTTGTCGCCGAAGTCGACGGTGTCCTCGTCGATGTCCCGCACCATCTCGAGCGCGAGCGGGGCCATCTTGGTCTCGGTGTACCGCGGCGCCGCGGCGCCGTCGTTGCCGGGCGAACCGAAGTTGCCCTGGCCGAGCGCGAGCGGATACCGCATCGACCACGGCTGCACGAGGCGCACGAGGGCGTCGTAGATGGCGGAGTCGCCGTGCGGGTGGAACTGCCCCATGACGTCGCCGACGACGCGCGAGCACTTCGAGAACGCCTTGTCGGGCCGGTACCCGCCGTCGTACATCGCGTAGATGACGCGGCGGTGCACGGGCTTCAGGCCGTCGCGCACATCGGGCAGGGCGCGCCCGACGATGACGCTCATCGCGTAGTCGAGGTACGACCGCTGCATCTCGAGCTGCAGGTCGACCTGGTCGATGCGACCGTGGATGCCGGGGCCGGTGCCGTTCTCGTCGGCGCCGGGGTTCACGATGTCAGATGTCAAGGAAGCGCACGTCCTTCGCGTTCTTCTGGATGAAGCTGCGGCGCGACTCCACGTCGTCGCCCATCAGGGTCGAGAAGATCTCGTCCGCCGCTGCCGCGTCGTCCATGGTGACCTGGAGCAGCGTGCGGCTCTCCGGGTTCATGGTCGTGTCCCACAGCTCCTGGTGGTTCATCTCGCCGAGGCCCTTGTAGCGCTGCACCGAGTTGTCCTTCGGGATCCGCTTGCCCGAGGCGAGGCCGTCGGCGAGGAGCGCGTCGCGCTCGCGGTCGGAGAACACGTACTCGTGGTCGGCGTTCGACCACTTGATGCGGTACAGCGGCGGCTGCGCGAGGTACACGTAGCCGAGCTCGATGAGCGGACGCATGTACCGGAAGAGCAGCGTGAGCAGCAGGGTCGTGATGTGCTGGCCGTCGACATCCGCATCGGCCATGAGCACGATCTTGTGGTACCGGACCTTCTCGGGGTCGAAGTCCTCGCCGAGACCGGCGCCGAACGCCGTGATCATCGCCTGGACCTCGGCGTTGGCGAGCGCCCGGTCGAGGCGCGCGCGTTCCACGTTGAGGATCTTGCCGCGGATCGGCAGGATCGCCTGCGTCTCGGGGTTGCGACCCTGGACGGCCGAGCCGCCGGCCGAGTCGCCCTCGACGATGAAGATCTCGGAGATCGACGGGTCCTTGGACTGGCAGTCCTTGAGCTTGCCCGGCATGCCGCCCGACTCGAGCAGGCCCTTGCGGCGCGTGGCCTCGCGCGCCTTGCGGGCGGCGAGGCGCGCGGTCGCGGCCTGCAGCGCCTTGCGGATGACCTCCTTCGCCTGGTTCGGGTTGCGGTCGAACCAGTCGCCGAGCTGCTCGCTCGTCACGCGCTGCACGTAGGACTTCGCCTCGGTGTTGCCGAGCTTCGTCTTCGTCTGGCCCTCGAACTGCGGCTCGGAGAGCTTGACCGAGATGACGGCGGTGAGGCCCTCGCGCACGTCCTCGCCGGAGAAGTTCGCGTCCTTCTCCTTCAGGAGGCCCTTCTCGCGCGCGTACTTGTTGACCAGGGTCGTGAGCGCAGCGCGGAAGCCCTCTTCGTGCGTACCGCCCTCGTGGGTGTTGATCGTGTTCGCGTACGTGTGCACCGACTCGTTGTACGCGGTGGTCCACTGCATGGCGACCTCGAGCGCGATGTGCCGCTCGGTGTCCTCCGCCTCGAACGAGATGATCTCGTCGTTGACGAGGTCGGTCTTCTTCGAGCGGTTGAGGTACTCGACGTAGTCGACGAGGCCGCGCTCGTAGAGGAAGCTGTCGTGGCGGTGACCCTGCTCGTCCTCTTCGCCGTCGGAGATCTGCGACACGTCGCGGAGGTCGGTCAGGTTGATGCGCAGGCCCTTGTTGAGGAACGCGTACTGCTGGAAGCGGGCCCGGAGGGTCTCGTAGTCGAACTCGACGGTCTCGAAGATCTCCTCGCTGGGCCAGAAGGTGATGGTCGTGCCCGTGGCCTCGGTCGTCTCGCCCTTCGCGAGCGGCGCGTCGGGGACGCCGACCGCGTACGACTGGCGGTACACGTGGCCCTGCCGCTTGACCTCGACCTCGAGGCGAGTGGAGAGCGCGTTCACCACCGAGGAGCCGACGCCGTGCAGGCCGCCGGAGACCGCGTAGCCGCCGCCGCCGAACTTGCCGCCGGCGTGCAGCACCGTGAGCACCACCTCGACCGTCGAGCGGCCTTCGGTCTTGTGGATGTCGACCGGGATGCCGCGGCCGTTGTCGACGACGCGCACCGCGCCGTCGGCGAGGATCGTGACGTCGATGGTGTCGCAGTAGCCCGCGAGCGCCTCGTCCACCGAGTTGTCGACGATCTCGTACACCAGGTGGTGCAGGCCGCGCGGACCCGTCGAGCCGATGTACATGCCCGGCCGCTTGCGGACCGCTTCGAGGCCCTCGAGAACCTGGATCGCGTCGGCGCCGTATTCCGGCGTCTGCTGGGCCTTCGTCGGTTCCGCTGTCATGGGTGAATCGGGCTCCAAACCGTCGTTCTGGCGACCCTTGATCCTATCAACAAGAGGGACCCTCCAACGCGCTCCGCGCCGATCTGCGGCCCCGAGAGAGCCCAAGTGACCGATTTTGCCCTGTCAGCCGTAGGTGTCGCGCGGACCGCGCCCTGGGACCGATCTGGGACCCCTTTTCCAGGTGGGGGCATCCGGCCCTTGGAAACGGATGGTGTCGACGCCTGCGCGGGGATGGCGCTCGAGGATCGCGCGGATGAGCTCCTCGCGCATCATCCGGAGCTGGGTCGCCCACGCCGTCGACTCGCAACGGACCTGGAGCACGCCTCCTTCGATCGCGATGGGCTCGGAGTGGCGGGCGATGTCCTCTCCGGCGATCTCGGGCCACGCGGAGAGGAGCTCCTGCTGCGACAGCGCGCCGGTCCACCCGAGCTGGGCCGTGAGCGCATCGATCGCGGCACCCAGCGGCTTCGGGTCGCGGCCCGGCGTGAACGGCTCGCTGCCCTCTACCTCGCGCGTGCGCACGCGCGCACGCCCCGGCCGCCCCCTCGGCTCCCCGCCGAAGATCTCCCGGAAGTGCTGGTACGTGCGGGCGGCCTCAGACACCGGGTGCCTCCGAGGGCAGGGGTGCACCGGCCGGCTCGGCGTCGACGAGCGGTGCGACGTCGTCGACGACCGCGCCGGCCGCGATCCGGATCACGCGGCTCGAGAGCGGTTCCGGCACGTCCTCGATCACGGCGGCGGTGATGAGCACCTGCTCGTAGCCGCCGACCGCGGCGGCCAGCCGCTCCCGCCGCATGCGGTCGAGTTCGGCGAAGACGTCGTCGAGCACGAGCACGGGGTCGCCGGTCGTCGAGTCGCGTCGGAGGAGCTCGGCCGACGCGAGCCGCAGCGCGAGCGCGAACGACCAGGACTCGCCATGGCTCGCATACCCCTTCGCCGGCAGGTCGTTGAGCAGGAGGAGGACGTCGTCGCGGTGCGGGCCGGCCAGGGTGACGCCGCGCTCGAGTTCCCTGCGACGGAGCGACCCGAGTGCCGATGCGAAGCGTTCGGCCGTGGACGGCCGGTCCGGCGTCTCGGACTCGGCGACGGGCGTGCCCGTTGCGGATGCGGCATCGGTCGGCTCGTCGTCGGGGTCGGCGCCGTCGATCGAGAGGACCGACTGCAGCTCGGGGCGGTGGTCGTCGTCGACGATCGAGCGGTACGCGGCCGCGAGCGGCTCGCGGAGGTCGGCCACCAGTTCCTCGCGACGATCGATGAGTTCGGCGCCGAGCGCGACGAGCCGTTCGTCCCAGATGTCGAGCGTCGTCAGCTGCGACGCGGCGAGACCCCGGGCGCGGGCGCTCTTCAGGAGCGAGTTGCGCTGCTTGAGCACGCGGTCGTAGTCGGCCATGACGCCCGCGAGGCGCGGGGTGCGCTGCACGAGCAGTCCGTCGAGCACCCTGCGGCGAACCGACGGCTCGCCCCGCACGATCGCGAGGTCCTCCGGCGCGAAGAGGACCGTGTGCGCGTAGCGCGGCAGGTCGCGCGGCTTCGCGCCCCCTCGGTTCACCTGCGCGCGATTCGCACCCTGCCGGTTGAGCTGCAGCTCGAGCAGGACCTCGCGCTCCCCGGTCGACAGGAGCGCGCGGATGATCGCGGCATCCGCCCCCGACCGGATCAGCGCCTGGTCGCTCGAGACGCGATGCGAGCCGAGCGTGGCGAGATAGCCGATCGCCTCGACGAGGTTGGTCTTGCCCTGGCCGTTGCGCCCGACGATGACCGTGGCGCCCCGCTCGAACGACAGCTCGGCCGATCGGTAGTTGCGGAAGTCGGTGAGCGAGAGCCTCGCGACGTGCACGGTGCGGCTCCCTTCCTGCGAACCCCCACGGTACCCGCCCGCGCCGACATCGCGGCACGGGGTGCCGGGCTACCGCAGCAGCAGGTTCGGCTGCAGCAGGTAGCGATAGCTGTCGGCGCCGGCCTGTTCGCGCGACGTCTGGCTCGTGATCAGCACCGGGCCCGGCTTGTTCGGGTTCTCCGTCTTGGTGAAGGAGATGCGCACGAACTCGCTCGGCACCGCCTGCAGGCCGTCGAGGAGGAACTGCGGCTTCAGCGAGACGACCGTGTCGTCTCCGGTGAGGATCGCGTCGATGGACTCGGACGCCTGGGCCTGCTCGCTGCCGATCGCCTCGAGGGTGAGGCCGTCGGCCGTGAACGAGTAGCGGAGCGCGGCCTCGCGCTCGAGCACGAGCGCGACGCGACGGGTCGCCTCGATGAGCTCGGCGGTGTTCATCACCGCGTAGTTGTCGACCGTCTCGGGGAACAGCCGGCGGACGGGCGGGAAGTTGCCCTTGATGAGCAGGCTGGTGACCGTCTTCCGGTCGGCCGAGAACGCGATGAGCTCGCGATCGTCTCGACTCGTGATCGCGACCGAGATGGTGCCCGAGTGGCCGAACGTCTTGCCGACCTCCTGCAGCGTGCGGGCGGGAACCAGGGCGGTCGTCGCGTCGGACTCGCCCGCGACCCCGCCGCCGTCCCACTCGATCTCGCGGATCGCGACACGGTAGCGGTCGGTGGCGACGAGGCTCAGGTTCGTCTCGCGGACCTCGAGCTGGACGCCGGTGATGACGGGGGTGACGTCGTCGCGGGATGCCGCGACCGCGACCTGCGCCACGGCCGACGCGAACTCCTCGGCCGGGACCACGCCGGTCTGCTCGCCGATCTCGGGGATCGACGGGTACTCCTCGACGGGCATCGACAGCAGCGTGAAGCTCGCGGACCCGCAGGTCACGGAGATGCGCGATTCCTCGGTGGACACCCGCACGGGCGCGTTCGGAAGGCGCCCGGCGATCTCGGCGAGGAGCCGGCCGGACACGAGCACGGTGCCCGGCTCCTCGACGTCGGCCTGGATCTCGGTCCGCGATGAGACCTCGTAGTCGAAGGAGGAGAGGACCAGTCCGTCGCCCTCGGCCTGGATCAGCACGCCGGAGAGGATCGGGAGGGTCGTGCGCTGCGGCAGCAGCTTGACGGCGAACGACACGGCCTCACTGAAGACGTCGCGATTGACCTGGAACTTCACGGTTCTCCCGTCGTGGAGGTGCTGGGTGGGTCCCATGCTATCCGGACGCCTGTTTCCGGCGCGGTGATTTCCCGTGCCTCGAGTGCGCGCCGAACCCGCCCGATCCCAGGTTGCCGAACGCCGTGGGTTAATCCAGATATCTCTTAACGGTGTTAACCGGTGTGGAAACTGTGGATGGCGTTCGGAGATCCGCATGATGACGCCGATGCGAGGCCGTCAGGTCTGTGCACGGCGTGTGGAAACCGAGGGGAGCGGCATCGTTCGTCGACGAGCGGTGTTCGGAGTTGTGCACAGGCCGAGGCCGCGTCTCAACAGTGGTGGCGCGGTTGCTCGTTAACAATCCACAGATTTTCCACACCTGTGCGGAATCGTGTCGGCGGGCTCCCGGGAAGGTGCTCGAGGGCGCGCCGAGCGGCCGCGCGAGCGCGGCATCCGTCGTCGACCGGACTCAGCGGTAGCGGGCGGTCTGCTTGATGCGGGCGGTGAGTTCGGTCACCTGGTTGTAGATCGACCGGCGCTCCTTCATGAGCTCCGAGATCTTCTTGTTGGCGTACATCACCGTGGTGTGGTCGCGGTTGCCGAAGAGCTGGCCGATCTTCGGCAGGCTGAGGCTGGTCAGCTCGCGGCACAGGTACATGGCGATCTGACGCGCCGTCGCGACCGCCTGCGATCGGCTCGAACCGTACAGGTCGTCGACCGTGAGCTTGAAGTAGTCGGCGGTCGCGGTGATGATGTCGACCGGCGCGACCACGTTGTCCGTGTCGTCGGTGATTAGGTCCTTGAGGACCGTCTGCACGAGCGGCATGTCGACCGGCGTCCGGTTCAGGCTCGCGAAGGCGGTCACGCGGATCAGCGTGCCCTCGAGTTCGCGGATGTTGCTCGAGACCTTCGAGGCCATGTACTCGAGGATGTCGTCGGGCACCTGGAGGTGCTCGTTCTGCGCCTTCTTGCGGAGGATCGCGATGCGGGTCTCGAGGTCGGGCGCCTGGACGTCGGTGATGAGACCCCACTCGAAGCGACTGCGCATCCGGTCCTCGAAGCCGGTGAGGTGCTTCGGCGGCACGTCGCTCGTGATCACGACCTGCTTGTTGTGGTCGTGCAGCGTGTTGAAGGTGTGGAAGAACGCCTCCTGCGTCTCCGCCTTGCCCTGCAGGAACTGGATGTCGTCGATCAGCAGGATGTCGATGTTGCGATAGCGCTGCTGGAAGAGCGAGCCGCGGTTGTTCGCGATCGAGTTGATGAAGTCGTTGGTGAACTCCTCGGAACTCACGTAGCGCACGCGGATGCCCGGGTAGAGGCTCATCGCGTAGTGGCCGATCGCGTGCAGCAGGTGGGTCTTGCCGAGGCCGGAGTCGCCGTAGATGAACAACGGGTTGTAGGCCTTCGCCGGCGCCTCCGCGACGGCCACCGCCGCGGCGTGCGCGAAGCGGTTGGACTGGCCGATGACGAAGCTGTCGAACGAGTACTTCGGGTTCAGGCGCGCGTCGCGGGGGCGGTCGATGCTGCCGCTGCCGCTGCCGCTGTCGAAGATCGGTTGCGGCCCGGCCTGGGGTTCGTCGAGGCCCATCGCCTGTCCGGACATCCCCGCGCCGCCCATTCCGGGTGCACCTCCGCCGACGGATGGCGCGCCCCCCATCGGTCCGCTCGCGACGGGATCGGCCGGGCGCAGCTCCTCGAGCTCCGGGTTCACGACGACGTAGAAGGAGGTGACCGGTGACGGGGCCTCGATCGCGCTCATCGCGGAGAGGAGCGACACCCGCATCCGCTGGTTCAGCATGCTCGCGGTGAAGTCGTTCGGAACCTCGAGGTAGAACGTGCCCGCGGCGATGCCCTTCGGCTCGACCAGGTTCAGGAAGCCCTGCAGCATCGGCGTGATCGCCGCGTCGTCGGAGAGTCGTTCGAGGACCGTCGCCCACGTCTCGCTGATGGGCTGTTCCGTCATCGCTCCCCGCAATCTGTCGCACCGTTCGGCGGCCGCTCGTCGCTCCCCCGAGCGATTCGGTGGAGCGGCCCGAAGGCGTCTGTTCACAACGTTCTCCACCACCTGTGAGCAGACTTGCGAGAACCGCGTGATTCCGCCGCGCAGGCTGGGGATAACTGGTGTCACACGCTAGCGAATCGGACCTGCTGCGACAAATGCCCGCTGGGGGATCTCGGTCGCTCCCGGCGTGTCGCTCCTCCGGTGAACCTGTGGATCGGTGCAGAATGTCGTTTCCCCAGTGCGCCCGGTTTGACCGCGGCATCCGCAAGCCGTAGTTTTAATCAGTTGACCGCAGCCCTTTCGGGCACCGAGTTCTCCCCGCCGGCGCACCTGTGACGCGTCCGTGCGCGGAATTTCCCAGCCGGAGAAGAAGATGAGCAAGCGTACGTTCCAGCCCAACAACCGTCGTCGCGCCAAGAAGCACGGCTTCCGCGCTCGCATGCGGACCCGTGCCGGTCGCGCGATCCTCTCGGCCCGCCGCACCAAGGGCCGCACCGAGCTCTCCGCGTAAGTTCCTCGGTGCTCGCCAAAGCCAACCGCATCACGAGCGCCGATGACTACCGGTTCATCGTGCGCCGTGGTGCGAAGGTCGCTGGTGCCCACACCGTGAGCTACATCCGCTCACGGGAGGCGGGCTCCGACGCGCGCTTCGGCTTCATCGTGTCCAAGAAGGTCGGCTCCGCCGTCCGCCGCAACCTCGTTCGTCGGCGGTTGAAGGCGGCCGGCCGCGAATTCGTCGACGGCGGGGCATCCGCCGTCGACGTCGTCGTACGTGCGCTCCCCACCGCCTCCGCGGCCGGCTTCGCAGAGCTCCGCGACGAGCTCGGCGAAGCCCTGGCATCGCGCGGTGCTCGGCGCCGCACGGGCGGCGCCGCACCGACCGTCGCTCGAGCGGAAGACCTCTGACGTGAAGAACCTCGCCTGGTTCGTCTGGCTCCTGCCCCGAAACGCGGGCGTGCTGCTCATCCGTGCCTATCGGGCCGTGGTCTCCCCGCTCTACGGCGACGTCTGCCGGTACTACCCCTCCTGCTCGGCCTACGGCCTCGGCGCGGTGCAGCACCGCGGCCTGGTCATCGGTTCGGCGCTCACCGCGTGGCGGATCGTCCGGTGCAACCCGTGGTCGGCCGGCGGCATCGATGACGTGCCCCTGCCTCGCGTGCGCCGATTCCACGTCACACGGGTCGGCCTCGTCATCCCGGCGGACTGGGCCGGTTCTCCCGGCCCCAAGGGCCGCCACGCGGACCGCAGCGGGCGTCGGCGCGTCGACTCGACCACGCCGGTCGCATCGGCGGATGCCCACGGACACCGCCACCACACCCCGCAGGGCGACGCCGTGGCATCCGCCTCGCCTCGCCTCGCCGCACCCGAACGCTCCCCCATCACGTCCCGGAAGGACTGACCCGCCCCCATGGACATCTTCGGCACACTGCTATGGCCCATCAAATGGGCCATCGAGCTGATCCTCGTCGCATTCCACTCCCTGTGGACCTTCCTCGGGATGGACCCGAACGCGGGAATCACCTGGGTGCTCGCCATCGTCGGCCTCGTCGTCGTGGTGCGCGCGGCCCTCATCCCGATCTTCGTCCGCCAGATCAAGAGCCAGCGCCGCATGCTCGAGGTGGCGCCGCAGCTGAAGAAGATCCAGGACAAGTACAAGGGCAAGAAGGACCAGTTCTCGCGCGAGGCGATGTCGCGCGAGACCATGGAGCTCTACAAGCGCACCGGCACGAACCCGCTCTCCTCGTGCCTGCCGCTGCTGCTCCAGATGCCGATCTTCTTCGGCCTGTTCTCGGTGCTGAACGACGCGTCGATCCACGCGGACCGCGGCGGCGTGGGCGTGCTGACGCCGACGCTCGCCGACTCGTTCTCGAACGCGACGTTCCTCGGAGCCCCGCTGAACTCGACCTTCATCGGCGAGTGGAACGCGATGATGGCGGGCGAGCCGTTCAGCGCCTCGACCATGTTCGTGGCCGTCACGATGATCATCCTGATGACCGCGTCGCAGTTCATCACGCAGCTCCAGATCGTCTCGAAGAACATGTCGCCCGAGACCAAGGCGAGCCCGATGTTCCGGCAGCAGCGCATCCTGCTCTACCTGCTCCCCCTGGTCTTCGCGTTCTCGGGCGTGGCCTTCCCGCTCGGCGTGATGTTCTACTGGCTCGTCTCGAACTTCTGGACCATGGGCCAGCAGTTCATCGTCATCCGAAACATGCCGACGCCCGGCAGCGATGCCGCCAAGGCCCGCGAGGCGCGTCTCGCCCGCAAGGGCAAGCTCGTCGTCGAGACCAAGGGCGACGCCGACGATGCCGAGCCCCAGAAGCCCTCCACGACGCAGCGTCAGCAGCCCATGGGCAAGAACCGCGCGAAGAAGCAGAACAGGAAGTGACCTCGATGACGGACGTCCAGCACGACGCCGCGACCCGATCCCTCGAGCAGTTGGAGGAGGAGGGCGACATCGCCGCCGACTACATCGAGGAACTCCTCGACATCTGCGACCTCGACGGTGACATCGACATCGATGCGCGCAACGGTCGCGCCTACGTCTCGGTGCACGCCTCCGATGCCGCCGACCTGGCGGTGCTCTCCCGCCCCGACACGGTGACCGCGCTGCAGGAACTGACCCGGCTCGCCGTGCAGACCAAGACCGGTGCCTTCTCGCGGCTCATCCTCGACGTGGGCGGATCGCGCGATGCGCGCCGCGACGAGCTCGGTCGCCTCGTCGCCCGTGCGGCGGAGCGCCTCGAGGCCGGGGCCTCCGAGGCGGCGCTCCCCCCGATGTCGTCGTACGAGCGGAAGCTCGTGCACGATCTCGTCGCCGAGCGGGGCCTGCACTCGGAGTCGCGGGGCGAAGGTGCGGACCGCCACACCGTCATCACGCGGGTCGGCTGACCGCCGCCCTCCGTTCCACGTGAAACATGACTGACCACACGCCCGCCCAGCCGCCCGGGCTCGAGCCCGAGCCTGCGGCTGCTTCAGTCGTGTTCGGTGACCGCCTCGAAGTCGCACGCGCGTTCACCGAGAGCCTCGCCGAGCACGGCGAGGAGCTCGGGTTGATCGGCCCGCTCGAGCTGCCGCGGCTCTGGACGCGTCACGTCGTCAACTCGGGACTGGTCGCTCCCCTCCTCCGGCCGGGTCATGTCGGGGACGTCGGATCCGGCGCCGGCCTTCCGGGCCTGGTGCTGGCCATCGCCCGTCCGGACGTGCACCTGACCCTCATCGAGCCCATGGAGCGGCGGGTCGCCTGGCTCGAGCGTCAGGTCGGTGAACTCGCACTCGACAACGTCGAGGTGGTTCGTGCTCGGGCCGAGGAGGTCAAGCTCAAGGGGCGGCTCGATCAGGTCACGGCCCGCGCGGTGAGTGCGCTCCGGACGCTGATCCCGATCACTGCTCCCCTGCTTCGACCGGGGGGTGAGCTCGTCCTCATGAAGGGCAGCGGTGTCGCCGGCGAGATCGGTGCGGCAGAGAAAGCGATCCGCAAGTCCCGGTTGAGTGACGTCGAGGTGGTCGTCCTCGGCGAGGGCGTGGTCGACGACGTGACCCGGGTCTTCCGGGCGCGCGTGCCGTCTGCATGACCGCAACCGGGCGCGAGCCCAGTTCGGCCTCGACCAGGGCCGCCACGGCCTCCTGGCTTCGCATCCGCTGAGTCGGTGCACCGCAGTCATCCCGGATGGTGGCGGTCCCGGCTCCGTCCGATGCTCGCCGCCGCTTGATGCCGGTCGGCGCACGCGCGACGTCTCCCATCACCGCGGAGTGCGAGATGATCGCGACATGCCTGCCCACGAACTGATCCAACCGCCCAAGGCCCGGGCGGAAGATCGAGTCGCCGTACTCTCCCCCGCTTGGGCGGCGCCGGCTCACTTCCCCGCAATCCATGAGCAGGCGATGCGAAGGCTCGCGGACCTGACCGGTCTCGTGCCGGTGGAGTACCCGACGACCCGCCTTCCGGACGCCAGCCCGTCCGCCCGTGCCGCCGACCTCATGTCGGCGTTCTCCGACCCGTCGATCCGGGCGATCCTCGCGACGATCTGCGGAGACGACCAGATCCTCGTGATCCCTCACCTGGACGCCGAAGCGATCCGCGGCGACCCGAAGCCGTTCGTCGGCTACAGCGACAACACGAACCTCCATCACTGGCTGTGGACCAACGGCGTGGCGAGCTTCTACGGCGGCAGCACGCAGGTGCATCTCGGCGCCGGACCTGATGTCGATGCCGTCCACGCCCGATCGCTGCGCGCCGCCCTGCTGGATGGCGGCGTGCTCGACGTCGTCGAGCCGGGCGAGTCCGAGGACTTCGGAGTGCCGTGGACCGATCCTCGGTCGTTGTCCGAGTTCGGTCGACGCGAGAGCACGGAACCGTGGAGCTGGGCCGGCGGCGCCGGGGCACTGAGTGGAAGGACGTGGGGAGGGTGCCTGGAGGTGATCGACCAGGTGCTCGTCGCAGACCGGTTCCCCTTCGCGCCGGAGGTGCTGGACGGCTCGGTCCTGCTGGTCGAGACCAGCGAGCTCCTGCCGCCGGCCGACTGGGTGACGCGCGTGCTGCGTGCCATGGGTGAGCGCGGGCTGCTGTCACCGCTCGCGGGCGTGATCGCCGCCCGCCCGCCCGCCAGTTCCCTGGAGGTGATGCCGGCCCCGGAAGATCGCGCCGCGTACCGAGCAGCGCAGCGCGACGCCATCGTCACGACGATCGCACGCTACAACCCGGACGCGGTGGTGTGCGTCGGCCCGCCCTTCGGACACACCAGGCCCCAGTGGATCCTGCCGTACGGTGGCGAGGTCTCGTGCGACCCCATTGCTGGATCGATCACCGCGGACTACGGCACGGCGGATTGAACGGCGACGCCGGAGCGATGTTCCACGTGAAACGCACCGGTACCCGGTGCACCATCAGTGTCCCGACGGACGCGGCCCACCTGCCGCCTGCAGTCCGATGTCATTCCCGTGCCGAGTCCTCCGAGGGAGCGCTCCCGGCGGTCTCGTGACTTCGTCGGTCCGAGTCGGACGAGTGGCCCGGCGATGTTCAGGTGCGAGGCTTCACGTGGAACGGTGGCGCGGTGGAGGAGTTCGCGCGAGGAGCGATCGAGGCGACGGATGCGTGAACCGGTGGCCATCGGGCTTCCGTCGAGCGCCGTCCCGTCCGCAGGCGGTCGGACTGCTCCGGGGGACCTGGTCCAGCCCACGACGGGCCGGGCCCGGCGGGTGCGACCGAGAGTACGGACGGGCCGGCACGCGATCATGGACGGGTGCAGCCGGACCGGCGGAGCCGTCGGCGCACCGCAGGATCGACCGCCGCTCATCCTTCCGATCCGTCCGCGGCCGGAGGGTCGGCAGGTCCCGGGAGACATCGCCGCGGTGTGAACACTCCGCCCTGAAGCCGGCTCGTGACGGGCACAGCGGGACGGGGCGTCCCGCTGTGCCCGAGCCGCGGCGCGTCCGACTGGTGCCGCGGTGGCCGCGTCATAGCGGCCGGAGGACCGATCGGCCCGCCACGCACGGCGTCCGCGCGTTTCACGTGAAACACCTCGTGCCCGGACGCCGCGAGAGCCCACTCGGTCGCACCGCGGTTCGGTTGCAGTGTCCCGCAGTGTCCGCGTGCGGTTCGGACAGAGGTCGTGGCCTCCGTAGACGTCGAAGCGATCGCGGACGACCCTCCTGGTCGACCCGCGCGGTCCCGGATGGGGACCTGCGCGGCGCGGGATGAGTTCGACCAACCGGTGGCTCGGGTTCACGGAACGAACCCTTCGCGTCGAGGGTTTCACGTGGAACGGAACGATACGGCGTCCGAATCCGGTCGAGTGCACGTTTGAGGCACCGGGACGTCCGAGGGGCCGCAAGAGGACGGCGAAGCCCGCCATGCGTGTCCGGCGAGTCCCGCTCGCTCGCCACGTGTTCGTCGCTGAGCCGGTGAGCCCTGAGGCGCATCGGCGGCGCACAGGTGGGTCCCGGGTGGGCCGAGCTCCCGCGTCATCCCGCCGAGCATCGTGTTCGTTGCCGTGGCGGCGTTCCACGTGAAACGCCCTGCCGGGCGCAGGGGGAAGCAGCCGAGTCGATCCAGTTCCCGGTTCGGCGGCGAGACGCCGCTTCGGCATCCGTGGCGGCGATTAGGCTTGGGGCTCGGAGTGATCGCAGGGCACGGCGTGCGATCTCGGATGGGGCAGGAGTGCGGCATGGCGAACGGTGGGCGCGGCTGGTTCCAGCGCAGGAAGCCGCAGTCCGATGCCGTCGAGCCGACGACCGATCGGCGTGAGCCGGAGCCCACCCGGATCGAGGCGTACGAGGCGGAACGACGAGTCGAGGAAGCCGCCGAGGCGGCGAGGCGGCAGGCGCACGATGCAGGCCGGCCCGACTTCGATTCACTGCTGCGGCCCGCCGCCGAAGAGCCCGGCTCAGGACCGGCGGCGCAGCCCGGCTCCCCAGCGTCTCCCGCGAGCCCCGCCCCCGGATCGTCGACGTCTGCATCGCTCGCGGATGACGACCCCGACCGGCGCTGGGCTCCGCCGGAGGACACCTGGCGGCGCACGGCTGAGGCCCGTGCCGACACCGAGACGTCGACGACGGTCCGGACGCCCGGACCGGACGCCGGCGAAGCGCGCCCGCTCGCCGAAGCCTCGGCGCCACCTCCTGCCTCGAACCCCGGGGCAGGTCCACAGGTGGCGGATGCCGGCGGTGCGAGCGCTCCGCCGAAGGTCGGCCGCTACGACTGGGACGCCGCAACCGCGGCCGCGCTCTCCGATGAGTCCGCGCCCGCGGCGGGTCCGTCGAGCCATCCCCTCCCCCACGGGGACCCGGACAAGCTGCTCGAGGACATCATCCGCGAGATCGTCGGCGATGCGACTGCCGAGACGGTCTCGAGCCTTCAGCAGCCCCGAACCCAGTCCGGCCCGGAGGCCGGCTCCCACGTCGAGCCGAGTGCGCCGCAGCCGACGCCGGAGGCTTCGGTCGCCCGGACCGCGGCACCCGATCGGCTGGGAGCGACCGGCCCGGTCGAGGCGCATCCGCCGGTCGAGGTCGACACGACCGAAGTGGCTGCCGAGGGGGCACCCGAGGCGGCGTCCGAGCCGGCGGAGCCGTATGCTGTCGTGGCGGGTGACGAGGCGGGGGCGGAGCGCGGAGTCGTGGACACCGAGCGCGCAGAGCCGGTCTCCCATCCATTCGCCGCAACGACGAGCCATGTCGTCGTCGCCGACCCCGAGGGGTTGGTTTCACGTGAAACATCGGAATCATACGGAGGAACTCCCCTGGCCGATCAGCTTGCCGACGAGACACGGCGCCGACTCGCGCTCGACCAGGCCGTGCTGCCGCTTCCCGCGACCACGCGAGTCTTCACGATCTCGAACCAGAAGGGCGGCGTCGGCAAGACGACCTCCGCCGTGAACCTGGCCGCGGCGCTCGCGCGCGCGGGAGCGCATGTCCTCGTGGTCGACCTCGACCCGCAGGGCAACGCGTCGACCGCTCTCGGCGTCGATCACCGATCCGAGCTGCAGAGCGTCTACGAGGTGCTCGTGTCCGATCTTCCCATCGCCGACGTCGTGCAGCCCTCGACCGAACATGAGAACCTCGACTGCGTGCCGGCCACGATCCACCTCGCCGGTGCCGAGATCGAGCTCGTCTCCCTGGTCGCCCGCGAGCAGCGGCTCCGTCGCGCGCTCGACGCGCACCTCGCGGCGATGGAGCGCCCCTACGATTACGTCTTCATCGACTGCCCGCCCTCGCTCGGACTGCTGACCATCAACGCGTTCGTCGCTGCGCGGGAGGTGCTGATCCCGATCCAGTGCGAGTACTACGCGCTCGAGGGCCTGTCGCAGTTGCTGAGCAACATCGAGCTCATCGAACGTCACCTGAACCCGGAGTTGCGGCTGACGACGATCCTCCTGACGATGTACGACTCGCGGACGAACCTCGCCCAGCAGGTGGCGCAGGAGGTCCGTGACCACTTCCCCACCCAGACCCTCGACACGATCATTCCTCGTTCGGTCCGGGTCTCCGAGGCCCCCAGCTACGGACAGAGCGTGATCAGCTACGACTTCGCGTCGACCGGCTCCCTCTCCTATCGCGAGGCGGCCGCGGAGATCGCGTGGCGCGGGGCGCAGGATGCGTCCGAACAGAAGGAGTCCCACTGATGGCGACCAAGCGCACGGGTCTCGGCCGCGGAATCGGCGCCCTCATCCCGACCACTGAGGACGCGCCGCCCCGGGTCACACGTCCGGTCGATGTCTTCTTCCCCGACAGCGACGCGCCGACGACCGCGGTCGCCGCGGTCGAGCATGCCGTCGAGGCCAATCTCGTCACGGTCCCCGGAGCGCACCTCGCGCGGCTGAACCCCGATGACATCGTTCCGAACGCACAGCAGCCGAGGTCGGTCTTCGACCCCGAGGACCTCGAGGAGCTCGTTCACTCGGTCCGGGAGTTCGGCGTCCTCCAGCCGATCGTGGTCCGGCCGCACCCCGACGAGCCCGGGAAGTACGAGCTCGTCATGGGTGAGCGTCGCCTGCGCGCGACCAAGGCTGCGGGCCTCGACTCGATCCCCGCCGTGGTCAAGGAGACGGCGAACGAGGCGATGCTCCGCGACGCCCTCCTCGAGAACCTCCATCGCTCGCAGCTCAACCCCCTCGAGGAGGCATCCGCCTACCAGCAGCTGCTGGCAGACTTCGGCATCACCCAGGAGGAGCTCGCGTCGAGGATCGGTCGATCACGCCCGCAGATCTCGAACACGCTCCGGCTGTTGAAGCTCCCCGAGCCGGTCCAGATCCGCGTCGCGGCGGGCGTCCTGACCGCCGGCCACGCCAGGGCGATCCTCGCGGCGGGCGACCCTGAGGCCATGCAGCGACTCGCGGACAAGATCGTCAACGAGGACCTCTCGGTACGCGCCGCAGAGGCGATCGCCGCCTCCGAACCGAAGCCGGCGCGCGTGAAGCCTGCGGCCGGAAAGCGGCAGGAGTTCCTCGACGACCTGTCGACGCGACTCGGCGATCGACTCGACACGCGCGTCAGGATCTCGCTCGGTGCGCGGAAGGGTCAGATCAACATCGACTTCGCGACGGTTCAGGACCTGCGCCGCATCCTGTCGGAGCTCGGCGAGAACCTCGACGGGCTCTGATCGGGCCCCGGCCGAGGTCAGGCTCCGCGCCGCGCGGCCGCGCGGACCAGTGCGTCGTAGACCGTCGCGGCATCCGTGTCGGACGCCTCGATCGCGAGAGGCACGAGTGACGTCTCGGTGAGACCCGGGAGCACGTTCGCCTCGAGGAACCAGGGCGTGCCCTCGTCGTCGACGATGAGGTCGACGCGTGACAGGTCCCGGAGTCCGAGCGTGCGGTGCGCGGCCAGGGCCGCAGCGGTGGCCCGCTCGACGGCCTCCTCGGACAGCCGGCAGGGCGAGAAGAAGGTGGTCTCCCCCGCGTTGTATCGCGCCTGGAACGAGTAGACGCCTGCCGACGGGACGATCTCGACCGCCGTGAGCGCGCGCGGCGCGCCATCCGTCTCGACGACCGCGATGGCGAGTTCGGTTCCGATGATGCGTCGCTCCACGACGGCGATGTCGGCGTAGGTGAACGCATCGACCATCGCGCGAGGGAGGTCGGCCGTCGACTCGACGATGGTGACGCCCTGCGCGGAGCCGCCTGAGCCGGGCTTGACCACGAGGTCGCCCGGGAGCGCCTCGCGCACCACCTTGAGCACGCTCGCCGCACCGAGTTCGCGGAACGCCTCGTGCGAGAGCACGATGGACTCGGGCACCGCACCGCCGGCGGCGGCGATGAGCGAGCTCGCGACCGGCTTCGACCACGCGCGGCGCGCCGCCGCGCCGGTCGAGCCGACCGTGGGGATGCGCAGCGCCGCCAGGAGTTCGAGCAGGGTGCCGTCCTCGCCGCTCGAGCCGTGGAGTGCCGGGAACACCACATCGGGTCGATGCTCGGCGAGGTACGGCAGCAGTCCGGCATCGGGATCGCGGAGTTCGACGCGGTGGCCGGCCTCGGCGAGGGCGTCGGCGACGCGTCGCCCGGAGCGGAGCGAGACATCGCGCTCGTGCGAGATGCCACCGGCGAGCACGACGACGGAAAGGCCGGTGGAATCGCTCATGATCAGGGGTTCTCCACTACTTGAGGTCGGTGGGCGGTGCAAGTTCGATGCCGGGTCGATCGGGGAGCTGGAGCGTGCCGGTCCCGGCGAAGGTGTCGAGCAGGTCGAGCTCGCCGTTGACGACGGTCGCCAGACGTCGGATGCCCAGGCGGATGGCATCGGGCGTCGGATAGCAGAACGAGAGCCGCATCGCGTGCCGCCCGCGCCCGTCGGCGAAGAACGCGGTGCCGGGCGTGTAGGCGACGAGTTCGCGGACCGCCCTCGGCAGCATCTGCTTCGAGTCGAGCACGTCGGGCAGCGTCACCCACACGTAGAACCCGCCGTTGGGGTTCGTCCACGAGAGCTGGGGCAGGTACTCCCCCAGCGCCTCGATCATCGCGTCCTTCCGTTCGCGATAGACACCGCGGAAGGCGTCGACCTGCCCACGCCAGTCGGCCTGCGACAGGTACTCCGAGACGACGAGTTGGCTGAACGAGGACGGGGAGAGGATCGCCGACTCGGCCGCGAGGATGAGCTTCTCGCGGATGGCGTGGGGCGCGAGCGCCCAACCGACGCGGAATCCCGGTGCGAGCGTCTTCGAGAACGATCCCAGGTAGATCACGCCCTCCGGGTCCATCGAGCGCAGGGCGTCGGGAGCGGGCTCGTCGAAGTGGAGGAGCCCGTAGGGGTTGTCCTCGAGCACGAGGATCTCGTTCGCACGGCAGATCTCGAGGATCTCGGGCCGCCGTGCGGCGGAGAGCGTGACGCCCGCCGGGTTGTGGAAGTTCGGGATCGTGTAGAGGAACTTGATGCGACGGCCCTGCCCGCGGAGGTGCGCGATGGTCTCGCGCAGCGCCTCGGGGATGAGACCGTCGTCGTCCATCGCCACGTGCACGACCGACGCCTGGTAGGACCGGAAGACGCCCATCGCGCCGACGTAGGACGGCGCTTCGGCGAGCACGACGTCGCCCGGGTCGAGGAAGAGCTTGGCCACGAAGTCGAGCGCCTGCTGCGATCCGGTCGAGGTCACGACGTTGTCGACCGATGCGCGGATGCCCTCGAGCGACATGACCTCGAGGATGTGCTCGCGGAGCGCCGGGATGCCCTGACCCGAGCCGTACTGCAGGGCCACGGGGCCCTGTTCGCGCATGGTCCGTTCGAAGGCGGCGGTGATGAGCTCCTGCGGGAGTGCGGACACGAACGGCATGCCGCCGGCGAGCGAGACGACCTCGGGACGCGAGGCGACGGCGAACAGCGCGCGCACCTCGGAGGCGGCGAAGCCGGCGGCTCGGTCGGCGTAGTTCGCGTACCACGGATCGAGGTTGTTGCCGGCCCGCTGGGGCACTCCGTCAGAGGTCACTGCTGGTTCCGTTCTGCTCAGGCATTCCATGCTAGCCAGCCCGACGGAGCAGCCCGGACCGGATGCCGCCGCGTGACGCCCCGCAGACCCGACGTGACGACGAAGGGCTGTAACCGCAGCATGCAGTTACAGCCCTTCGCGACGAGCGGGGTCTCGATCAGCCGATGAACTCGGCGAGGTCCTGCTCGAGGATCGGCTTCGGCTTCGCACCGATGACCGTGCGGACGACCTCGCCGCCCTTGAAGACCTTCATGGCCGGGATGGCCGTGATCTGGTACTTCATGGCGAGGCCCGGGTTCTCGTCGACGTTGAGCTTGACGATGTCGAGCTTGTCCGAGTGCTCGGTCGCGATCTGGTCGAGGATCGGGCTCACCGCGCGACACGGACCGCACCACTCGGCCCAGAAGTCGACGAGGACGGCCTTGTCGTTCTGCAGCACCTCCTGGTCGAAGGTGGCCTCGGACACTGCACGTGCAGTCATTGCGTTCTCCTTTGGTGGAAGCGTCGGTCCGGAGCGTGCGCGGGCATATGTCGATGCCGGCATCCGTTCCGGACAGGGGTTCTCAGCGAGCGGCGTCCGCGAGGTCGACCGCGACGAGCTCATCGACCTCGGCAGCCTCGGCGGCGGCCGCAGCCGGCTCGCCGTCGGTGTCCTCGAGCGCCGCGAGGTAGTGCTCGGCATCCAGCGCGGCGACCGTGCCGGACCCTGCCGCAGTGACCGCCTGGCGGTACGTCGGGTCGATCACGTCGCCCGCGGCGAACACGCCGGGCACCGAGGTCCGGGAGGAACGGCCGTCGACGGCGATGGTGCCCTCGGCGGTCAGGTCGAGCTTGCCGTGCACGAGGTGCGTCCGCGGGTCGTTGCCGATCGCGACGAACAGCCCGTCGAGGTCGAGCGCGCTCACGTCGCCCGAGACGGTGTCGCGCAGGGTGACACCGGTCACGGCGGTGTCACCGTGGATCGCGGACACCTCGGCGTTCCAGACGAACTCGATCTTCGGGTTGTCGAACGCGCGCTGCTGCATGATCTTCGACGCCTTGAGCTGGTCGCGGCGGTGGATCACGTAGACCTTGTCGGCGAAGCGGGTGAGGAAGGTCGCCTCCTCCATCGCCGAGTCGCCGCCGCCCACGACCGCGATCGTCTTCTCGCGGAAGAAGAAGCCGTCGCAGGTGGCGCACCACGAGAGGCCGTGACCCGAGAGGCGCTCCTCCTCGGGCAGGCCGAGCTTGCGGTAGGCCGAGCCCGTCGCGAAGATGATCGCCTTCGCCTCGTGCTCACCCCCGTTGCCGAGCTTCACGCGCTTGACCGGGCCCTCGACGTCGAGCTCGACGACGTCGTCGTAGACGACCTCGGTGCCGAAGCGCTCCGCCTGGGCCTGCATCTTGCCCATGAGGTCGGGGCCCATGATGCCCTCGGGGAAACCGGGGAAGTTCTCGACCTCGGTGGTGTTCATGAGTTCGCCGCCGATCTCGACGGAGCTGGCGATGAGCAGCGGCTTCAGCTCGGCGCGGGCCGCGTAGATGGCGGCGGTGAATCCCGCCGGCCCAGACCCGATGATGATGATGTCGCGCAAACCCGCTCCTGTCGTTCCGTGCGATGCCCGCGGCATCCTACTTCGCGGATGCCACGACATGGTGAACACAGTCTAGGCGGCGCCTATTCCGGGCCCGACGGCGCTCACGGGCGGGTCACAGGCTGGGCGGCGAGCGAGCGGATCCGCGGGCTCGCACCCCGCGTCATCCGTCGTCATCGGCGCCGGAGCCGTGCCAGCACGGGCTCGGCGAACCCGCGCAGTTCGGGAGAGCGCAGCAGCCAGAGGATGCCGCCGTAGAGGACCGCCATCGCCGTTCCGGTGATGGCCATGACGAGGATCGCGCCCCACCGGTCGGCGATCGCGAACCCGCCCTCGGCGAAGCCGCCGAACGCCCACACGATCGCCGCGCCGGCGACCACGGGCACGATCACCGCGGCGAAGTCGCGCGCGAGGCTCGTGAGCACGCGTGTCGCGTCGAGGCGCTCGAGCTTGGGTCGCAGCAGGAGGACGGCGAGTCCGAGCTGGATGGTGCCCGCCACCGTCGTCGACAGCGCGACGCCGACGGCGATCCACTCCACCGGCAGCAGCAGGCACGACAGCGCCGCGACGGTGAACACGACCACCTGGACCAGGGTGAACATGAACGGGGTCCTGGTGTCGCCGAGCGCGTAGAAGGTCCGCTGCACGACGAAGAGGATGCTGAACCCGACGAGTCCGACGGCGAAGGCGATGATCACGTTGCCGAGCGCGGACGCGTTGGCGAAGTTCCCCGGCTGGAAGACCGCCGCGAACGGGTAGGCGACCACGACGAGGACGGCCGAGGCGAGCATGAGGATGAGGCCGACGGCGCGCACGGCGCCCGAGAGGTCGGAGCGGACCCGGTCGAGCTCGCCGTCGCGTGCGTGCTCGCTCATGCGCGTGAAGTAGGCGGTCGCGATCGAGACCGTGATGACCGAGTGCGGCAGCATGAAGATCAGCCACGCGTTCTCGATCGCGGCGACCGACGCTCCCTGCTCGGATGCCGTGCTGACGACCCGCGTCTGCACGATGCCGGCGAACGTCGTCAGCAGCAGCATCCCGAACGTCCACCCCGCCATCCGCCCGGCGGACCGCAGGCCGACGCCGCGCCAGCGGAAGTCGGGTCGGTAGTGCAGGCCGATCCGGCGCCAGAACCAGAACAGCACGAGCGCCTGGGCCGCGATGCCGAGCGTCGCGGACCCGGCGAGCAGCGCGATCATGCCCGGAGTCCAGTCGGAGGCGGCACGCGTGCCGGCGGGATCGAAGCCGAACAGCATGCCGAAGGCGACGAGGCCGATGAGTGCGACGACGTTGTTCAGGACCGGCACCCACGTGAACGGCCCGAAGCTCCGGCGCGCGTTCAGCACCTCGCCGAGCAGCGTGTAGAGCCCGTAGAAGAAGATCTGGGGCAGGCACCAGAACGCGAAGGCGGTCGCGAGCGCGAGGGTGTCCGGAGCGAAGCCACCGCCGTAGAGCCAGGCCAGCACAGGTGCGAGCACCGTCGCGACCACGGTCGCCGCGCCGATCACGACGAGCGCCAGCGTGACGAGCTTGTTGATGTAGGCGCTGCCGCCGTCGGCGTGGGCGGCCGCGCGGACGATCTGCGGCACGAGGACGGCGGAGAGCACGCCGCCCGCGACGATCACGTAGACCGTGTTGGGCAGGCCGTTCGCGACGGCGAACGCGTCGGCGCTCGCCGAGCCGACGACGCCGATGGTCGCGGCGAGGACGATCGCCTTCAGGAACCCGAGCAACCGCGAGACGATCGTGCCCGACGCGAGGAACAGGCTCGCCCGGGCGATGCGGTCGTCAGCCATGCGCGGGGTCCTCCGGTCGCGTCGGGTCCTCCGGTCGGGCGGGCTCCTCCGGTCGGTTGGGGTCCTCCGGTCGGGCGGGGTCGGGCTCGGCCGTCACCGCCGCGTGCTGGCGTCGGCGGCGGAGGATCGTGCGCAGGATGCCGACGCCGAACACGACCACCGCGAGGACGGCCAGGACGGTCGCACCGACGCCCTCCCAGTCGGCGTGGACGTTCGCCGGGATCCGGACGATGGCGCCGAGCGGCGTGCCGTCGGGCGACGCGAGCGACACCTCGAGGGTGACCTCGCCGCTGCCGACCCCGGCCGCGACGGGGACCTGCACCGTCCGACGGCTCTCGCCCTCGACGGTCGCCTCGACGGTGTCCTCGACGAGGAGCCGGCCGTTGGACGGATCGACCGTGACGACGACGTTCACCGGGTACGGGAGGTCGTTCTCGACCGTGATCGGGATGCCGGTCTCGCTCGCGACCACGAGCACGCTGCTCGTGGGCACGGCGGAGACCGAGTCGGTGATCGCGCGCTGGTCGATCAGCCACCGGCCGACGGCCCCGGTCCACTCGGTCGGCACGTCGAGCCATCCCACCGCCAGGAGCGCGAGCAGGTCGCGCCGCGTCGGCGCGGTGAGCAGGGTCGGGTCGTCGAGGACGTCCGAGAACTCCTCGACGTCGAGTTCCGCGCCGAGGAGGCGATCGACGTTCCCGACGCGCTGGTCGTCCTCCGCGAGCGGGACCAGCGTGCGCGGCGCCGGCGGCGCCCCGACGACCTCCGCGAGCGTCGCGGGGCGCGACCACGTCGAACCGTCGAGCACGGCGAGGGTCTCGCCGACGCGGTCCGCGTCGGCTCCGGCCGACCTGGCGAACGTGCCGACGAGGGTCGTCGTCGCGTCAGCCGGTCCGAGCGCCAGCTCGGCGAGCAGCCTCGATGCGGCGCTGCGGCACTCGGCGTCGGTCTGGGCGGCGGCGGCGAGCCGGAGCGGGTCCTGCAGCCGCCC